>JAYVYH010000197.1:0-3217 GCA_043784385.1 Caulobacteraceae bacterium
GCTGGTTCACGCCCTGGCCGGTCCTGGGCGCGAGCGGGTAAAACTGATGACGGCGACCGACGAGGCCATGGCGGCGGCGCTGGAACTTCTGGGCGCGACAGCCGGCGTGGAGATCATCGCCGGGACGTTCGGCGATATCTGGCTGCGCGACACCGGCCCGATCTTCATGGGTCCCGGCCAGGCGACGGCTTTCAAGTTCAACGGCTGGGGCGGCAAATATGATCTGCCCGGCGACCATTCGGTGGCCGACCAGATCGCCACCCGAGCGGGCGCCGAGCTGACCCGCCAAGATTTCGTGATGGAGGGCGGCGCCCTGGACCATGACGGCCGGGGCGCCGTGCTGGCCACGCGCGAGTGCCTGCTCAACGCCAACCGCAATCGTCATTGGCGCGAGGCCGACGCTGAACGGGCGCTCGAAGAGGCGATCGGCGCGCGGAAGGTGCTGTGGTTGAACCAGGGCCTGATGAACGACCACACCGACGGCCATGTCGACAATCTGGCCCGGTTCGTTGGGCCAGGCGTTGTCGCCTGTCCGGTCGCCTTCGGCTTGGGCGACCCCAACGCGGCGGCCTATGACGCCGCCGCCGAAGCCCTGGCCGGCTACGCCGATGCCGACGGCAATAGGCTGCGGGTGGTTCGCATCCCATCGCCCGGTCGCCTGATGGACGACGACCATCGGGTGATCCCCGCCTCGCATATGAATTTCCTGATCGCCAACGGCGCGGTCATCGTGCCGACCTATGGCGACCCGGCCGGCGACTGGGCGGTTCAGGCCCTGGAAGCCCTGTTCGACGATCGCGTGGTGATCGGGCTTCCTTCCCACGCCCTGCTGACCGGCGGCGGATCCTTCCACTGTATCAGCCAGCAGGTGCCCGCCTGATGGCGCGGACCCTCCACCTGGCCGCGCTTCAGGCGTCGTTCGGCCACGACCTGGACGCCAATATCGCCCGGGTGTCGGACCTGATCCGCCAGGCCGCCGCCGGCGGCGCCCAGGTGATCCTGCCGCCCGAGCTATTCCAGGGTCCCTATTTCTGCGTCACCCAGCAGGAGCGCTGGTTCGCCCAGGCCCATCCCTGGCGCCAGCATCCGTGCGTTGTCGCCCTGGCGCCGCTGGCCGCTGAACTCGGCGTGGTGATCCCCGTATCGATTTTCGAGCGCGAGGGGCCGCACTATTTCAACAGCCTGGCGATGATCGACGCCGATGGGTCGCTGCTTGGCCTGTATCGCAAAAGCCACATTCCGGATGGCCCAGGCTACCAGGAGAAATACTACTTCCGACCCGGCGACACAGGTTTCAAGGTCTGGGACACCCGCCACGGCCGCATTGGTGTCGGCATCTGCTGGGACCAATGGTATCCGGAGGCGGCCAGGGCCATGGCCTTGTTGGGGGCGGAGGTGCTGCTCTATCCCACCGCCATCGGCAGCGAGCCGCATGATCCAACCCTCGACACCGCCCTGCCCTGGCGGCGCGCTATGCAGGGCCACGCGGTCTCCAACGTGATCCCCGTGGTCGGCTGCAACCGCACCGGCTTCGAGGCCTGGCCGGACTACCCGAGCGGTGGCCAGCGGTTCTACGGCTCCAGCTTCATCGCCGACCATCGTGGCGACCTGGTCAGCCAGCTCGGGCCCGACGACGAGGGCGTGATCGCCGCCACCTTCGATCTCGATTTCCTCAAGACCCACCGCGCCGCCTGGGGCTTTTTCCGCGACCGCCGCCCGGATCTCTACAGCTCGCTCGCCACAGGTCGACCGGTGTGATCGAAGCTGAAAGACTGATCCTGCGCCCCTGGCGGGACGCCGACCGCGCACCATACGCCGGCATGATGGCCGACCCCGAGGTGGGCTGTTGGTTGGGCGCGATCTTGACGCCAGAACAATCCAACGCCCAGATCGACCGATTCATGGCTGCGAAGGGCGACCGGGAACCCGGTTTCCTGGCCATGGAGCGGCGCGGCGATGGCGCCTTCCTGGGCGCGGCCTGTTTGCGCCGCGTTCACGAGGACCATCCCATGATCGGCACGGTCGAGGTCGGCTGGCGCATGGCCCGAAACGCCTGGGGATCCGGCTACGCCACCGAGGCGGCGCGAATACTGCTCACCGACGGCTTTTCGCGGCTTGACCTCGGCGAGATCGTCAGTTTCACTGCGGTGTCCAACCTGCGATCCCGCGCGGTGATGGAGCGCCTGGGTTTCGCGAGAAGCCCGGACCGGGATTTCTGCCACCCGGCCCTGGCGCCCGACCACCCGCTCCGCGCGCACGTCGTCTATTCGCTCGGGCGATCGGACTGGGCCTGTGGAGGCGCTAACCGCGCTTGACCAGCGCGTCGCGGATTTCGGTCAGCAGCACTTCCGACGTTGTCGAGGCGGGCGGGGCGGCCGGTTCCGCGGGGGCGACGGCCTCGGCGCGGCGCATGCGGTTTACCGCCTGAACGATCAGGAAGATCACGAAGGCCACGATCACGAACTGGATGCAGGTGTTGAGGAAGGCGCCATATTGGATGGCCACCTCGGGCTTCTTGGCGGCTTCATCGGCGGCCTTCAGCACAATCTTCAGCTGAGCAAAGTCGACGCCGCCAGTGATCAGGCCGATGGGCGGCATGATCACCTGATCCACAAGACTGGAGACGATCTTGCCGAAGGCGCCGCCGATGATGACGCCGACCGCGAGGTCGACGACATTGCCGCGCATAACGAACTCCTTGAACTCTGAACTGATCGACATGGCCTCTGCCTTTCCTAGGTCTTGGGTGCGGCAAGACGATCGCCGGCGCCGTTAGTTTACCGAGGGCTAACCGATGTTGGCCGCCAAGCGCGCCGTTGGCGGCCAAGATTCCTGCCCTGAATCAGAAAGCCGTCGCGCCCTTAGGTGTTCCGAGACCCGTCGGCCCGTCATAGCCGACCCCGGCGGTGCAGTAATAGGTCACCGAGCAGGCGCCGTTATTCCCGGAGATGACATCGTAGAGGCCCCCCAGGTGCGCGTAGGGGTCGGAACTCTGGTTAACCGCCCCGCCGTTCACAGCGTAGATGCCTCCGATCAGAGGCGCGGCCACGCTGGTGCCGGCCATGACCGCCCAGGCCGAGCCGCCGCCTGTGGCCGGCCCGTACACCGCCACGCCCGAGGACGGGCTGGAAACCGCCGAGACATCGGTCACCATGCGGTTGGCGCAACCGGTGTCGGTCTGCCAAGCCGGCTTGGGATAGACGGCGCTGCATCCGCT
>JAYVYH010000198.1:0-25998 GCA_043784385.1 Caulobacteraceae bacterium
AGGAATTACCGGAATTAGCCTTGGAAACACATTTAACATGGCGAATGGATCGAATGTAGATAGCACCTCTAGCGGCCCAAATACATACTCTTGTTTTAGTAACGCTGGCGTTCTTAACGGGAATGTCCACGCGTCGTGCGTCAACGGCGTACTAAATTTGAACAATTTTTTAGTAACGGGCACCTTGCTGGCAGGATCTGTTGTCGATTTGTTCGAAACAGGCGACAACATCGTCGTCGATTTAGGAGTAAATCTCAATATATCAGGTAGCAACATATCATTAACTTCCAATGGCGGCGGTGCGATAATTACACTCGCTTCGAATACTAGTGTTATTGTTAACGGACCGGGACTTACCCTGAATGCCAGTATGGGCGACACCGTAACCGCTTCAAATTCCTTTGTGAACATATTCGACAACGCGTCAAATATTATTGTTAAAGGCATCGGCAATTTCGTCGGTGTGGCGGAACAAGACGGCGCTCAGATCGGGAGCGCCATCGGCCAGATCATTGGCGGCAATAATCCCTTCGTTCAGGTCGCCGCCAGCACGGTACTCGGCGCGCTGGGCGCTACCTTGTCCCAGTACGTCGGCAAGGACCTCGCCACCGTGGTCGCCAGCAATGGTGACAGTGTCGCCAGGGCGTTCGGCGAGAACCTGGAAGCGAGCTTCGTGTCAACGGGCATCGGCTTTGTCAGCTCGCAATTGACGGGGGATATTCTCCACGCCGCCGGGATAACCGGTTTCGGCGGTCAGCTCGCGGGGTATGCCCTGAACAGCGAGATCACTCAGGGGTTGGACTATGTCGTCAACAAGGTGTTCAACCTCGCGATCCAGGCCCCCAATCTCCTGGACGTTGCGAACATCGCTTCGTTCTTCGGCAGCGTTCTTGGCCAGCAGATCTTGGCGCCGACCACCGAGGCCGGGGCCATCCTGGGTAGCCTGGGAAGCACGATCGGCGGCGCGGTCGGGTCCATTCTCGGGCCTATCGGGACCTTCATCGGCTCGTTTGTGGGCGATATTTTAGGTACGCTGTTCGGCGACCTGTTCGGCCATAGCAAGCCGCGCATTCCCACGGCGACAGCCTCGGTTGAACTCGACCTGCCGTTCGCGCGCTATGTTCTGGGCGGCACAACGGTGCAGAACAACGGCGACCTCGCCTTCGTCAAACAGATCGCGGCCGCTGCTGAACAGACGCTCAACGGTTTGATATATGAGGTCGTCGGCGCCGACGGCATGGTCGTGAACCTGACAACACGTTATCAGGTCTATGGGATCAACAATGCTCAACTCTATGTGAACCTGAGTGGGACGCAGACCAACGTTGCCTCCGGTGTCGAAGCTGTGGACAAAGGCGTACTCTACGCGATCAAATACACCCAACTTATTGGCGGCGATATCTTCGCCAAGCGCGCCATCAACAACTCCCTGGCCGTCAACGTCACTACGCTGACGAGCGATCTGCGGGTGGCGGCCGACTATCTGAACTATCGCCAGCACTGGCAGACCATAAACACCGACATCGCCGCCAATCCCAATTCCGCCTTCGCCGCCGGCTGGATCATCACCGCCCAGCGCGCCAATGAACTGAACCTCGGCGCCTGGGCGCCGTCGGATTTCTACGGCGGCCTGCAAGGCTTTCTGAGCAGCTTCAACATGGCCGCCAGCGGCGCCCACTACGAAGATCTCAGCGTCAACCTGAGTGGCGGGGCGTTGACCATCGGCGTGCCTACCTCCGGCCTGGCCAAGGGCTACGAGCCGGCGACCAGCACCGATGTGAACAGCCAAGCCGCCCAGGTCTACCGCATGTACGACACCATGCTGGGCCGGGCACCGTCGGCGGCGGAGGTGAGTGCTGGAGTCGCGGCGCTCAATCAGCAATATGCGCCGGGCGGCTCCAGTCGTCTGACTCCCTCGGCCACCGAGGCCGGCGGCTTCGCTGGCGCCGCCTATGACGGCCTACCTTCTTATTTCAACACCGAAGACATGGCCGCCCTAGAAAGCCTCGCTGCGGATATGTTGAACAACCCCGGCGCCCAGGCCAGGCTGGGGGCGGCGGACAATGCGGCCTTCGTGGCTCAGGCCTATCTGGCCGCATTCCACCGGGCCGCTTCAGCTAGCGAGATAAACGACTGGGCGTACTACCTGACAGCGGGCTGGTCGCGGGCCGGCGTCCTTGCGTTGTTTTCCGAGTGGCATGATCATCGTGCGTGGGAGCCGATCGACCCCAACAGCCAGACCGCGCAAGTCTACAGGCTTTTCGATGTCGCCTATGGCCGCCTGCCCGGGGCCGGGGAGGTCGATGGCTTCCTTCGTCAGTTCGCCAGCAACCTCGGCGCGGGGGGCGCCAATGCCCAGACACTGACGTCGGTGGAAGCCGCCGGTTTCGCTCTGCCGACCTCCGACGGCGTGCCGTCCAACGTCAACCATGAGGACATGGCCGCGCTGAAAAGCGCCGCTGCCCAACTGTTGGCCGATCCCCTGGTCCAGGCGCGGCTGGGCGCCACCGACAACACAACCTTCATCAACCAGATCTATCAGGCGGCGTTCCGCCGGGCGCCCTACGCGTCGGAGGTGACAGCGTGGCTGAATAATATCGCCGCCGGCTGGACCCGCGCCGCCATCGTCGCCGCCTTCTCGGAGTGGCCCATCCACAGGGCTCTGCTCAGTTCGGTGATCCCCAATGGCGTTGGTTTTTCCAGCAATGTCGGCCAGGGGCTGCTGTCAATCTTGCCACAGGCGTCCGCAGATGGCCGTTCCGTCAGCATCAGCAACTTCGCCGTAAACGAAGGTTTCACTATCGTTCCTATAATTCAGGGGGTGAATACCGTTGTCGGCGCCGGAAACCTGTCAACCCAGCCCCTGAACCAGTTCGCCTCCGGAGCCGGTTTCACGAACGGTGTCACGATCTACGGCTTTTCCATCGCCATCGCCGGCCCAGACAACGGTTCCGTCATTATACTGGGGGGCAATGGCGCCGATTATCTACAGGCCACCGACGGTTACGCCTGGGTGCAGAGCGGCGGCCCAGTCAATGACACCATAGTCGGCGGCGGCGGCAATGATGTTCTTCTCGGTGGCGCGGGCAATGACACCATCACCGCGGGAGCCGGAACCACCTATATTGACGGTGAAGGCGGTACAAACACCGTCGCGGGCGGCCCGGGTGTGGACACTTATGAAGGTGGCTCGGGCAAGGATATCGTCACCGGCGGTTCGGGCGCGAACACCTTCGTGGTTTACGACACCCATGGCGTGAACAACGGAACCACCTTCACCGGGGGCACAGGTTCCAACACCCTGTCGTTCGCCGACATGACGCTGGGGGTCGTGGTCAATCTGACCACCGATCACTCCGCTTATGGCGTGGCGTTCAGCAATGTCCAGAACCTAGTCGCCTCGAACTACAACGATGTGCTGACACTGGCCGACAGCGGCGGAACCCTCACCGGGGGCGCCGGCGCCGATGTCCTGAACGGCGGCGCCGGCTATGACACCTTCGTCGCGGGATCGGGAACAGCGATATTCAACGGCGGCGGTGGAGTAAATACGGTCAGCTATGCCAATTCCACCTCGGCCGTAAACATCAACCTAGCTACCGGAACGGCGTTTGGCGGCTATGCCAAGGGTGACGTGTTCAATAGTGTCCAGAACCTGATCGGCTCGAATTTCAACGACGTGCTGGAGGGCGACGCTGGCGTCAACAATATCTACACCGGCACGGGCAATTCGACGATCATCGCCACCACCGGAAACGACCACTACTGGGGTGCTAGCGGCGGCTTCACTACCGTCGACTATTCACAGACTGGCTTCACCAGCGTCAATGCCAATCTACAATATAGCGGTGTTTCCTTCACGCTGGCCGACGGTACTAGTGGCGGGCAGTCGATCAGCGGCGTCTCGGCGGTAATCGGAACGTCGGGGAATGATCTGCTCTATGCCTCCAACGCCGGATCGACCTTGGACGGTAACGGCGGCAACGATGTCCTGTTTGGGGGATCAGGGTCCGACACCTTTGTGTTTAACAAGGGTTACGCGGGTACGGTGACCGTCGTCGACAATAACGCGGCGTCAAATACGATTCGGATCGGCGGCGGGTTGACTTTCAACGATCTCTGGGCGGGGGCGAACAGCACACAGTTTTTCCTGGGCGATCGGGGCGCCGCAGGGAACCAGATCACAGTCAACAGCGCTCTTGAATCATACACGGACACCACCGGCAACGTCATCAAGACGCTGGACATGGGTGGGTCAGGACAGGTGAATATCTCTGGAATCAACTATGTCGCCAGTGGTACTGTCGGTGCGGACACTATAATGGGGCAGTCTTGGACATCCAATCTCATATTTGGCTATGATGGAATCGATAAAATAAATACCGCAGGTGGCAGTTCGAGTTCAATAGGAAGTATTATCGACGGTGGCGCAGGAAACGACACGATAATAACCTCAAGAGGTGACGATCAATTCCTTTTCGATCGCGGAAGTGGGGCAGACACGATTACCGACGCCGGTGGCAGGAACACGATCGTGTTCGGCCCAACCGTCACAGCCAACGATCTGATCTATCAAGTCATTGGCAACGATATCTATGTCGGCATCGTCGATCCCCTAAAACCGACCGCGACAGCAAGTACTGAGAAGGATCGGATTCGTATGATCGGGGCTGCGGTCCAATATCACGATCCGAACAACCAAAGCGTAGTCACGAGCTACAACACAACTTTCACGGTTCAGGCGGGTGGGGTGACCACCGATCTTACTAAAATTAACCTTCCTTGGGTGATAAGCTACAAGACCGGAGGCGGCAACACGGTTGCGCCGATCGTGCTGGACTTCACCGGAGATGGGCTGGAACTTTCCTCGGTTTCCACCTCCGACATTGTGTCGCGCGACGGCAACGGCGTGATCACCCGCATCGGCTGGGTCGGGCCGACGAACGGGATTCTGGCGTTCGACCGCGAAGGCAATGGCAAGATCAACACCATCTCCAACATATCGTTCCTTCAAGACAAGCCGGGAGCCACGTCCGACCTTGGCGGGCTCGCGGGGTGGGACACCAATGGCGATGGCGTCATCAACCAGGATGACGCCAATTTCGGCAAGCTGCTGGTCTGGGTGGACGCCAATCAGGATGGCCGCGCCGGGTCCGGCGAGGTCCACACCCTGTCCGAGCTCGGCATCGCCTCGATCAGCCTCAGCGGTCAGTCAACCGGGTTCAACGGCAGCGACACCAGCGACAGCTATGCAACCGCCACCACCACCTTCACCCGCGCGGACGGGACATCCGGGACCGCTTATGACGTGGCGCTTGCGCGCGAGTTCTTCGGTCAGTCCGACGCGCAGACACCGGCCGGCATCGACTGGGGTAGCCTGACCGCCGACGGACAGTTTGGACAACTTCTCTCCGCCACCGCCTCAACCCTGTCGTCTCTGGGCCATGTGGCGGGAGCAAACGCTCTCGCCAGCTACACGGTCCTGTCCCGGTCGATGAAGACCGATTTCTCCGCCGGCGGCGGAACGATCAGCGCGGCCGACAAAAAACTTTGGTCCTCAATCCTCCATCGCAGAACAGCCAGTAAAGCCAACCCGTTTGGCGGTCAGCCGGACGCCACCGTCCGAAACACCAGCGCCGCCGCCCAGGCTGCAAAGGACGCCGCCGCAGCGCAGCCGACAGCGCTTTCGCAAGGGTCGGCGGGAGCGGCTTCACCGGCGTCGGTGCTCCAAACCGTGCCCACGCCGGCGACACCGGCGGTCGCGGGTTCAGGCGTGCTAGCGGCGCCAACCACCGCCGGCGACGGCCCCGCCGAACTGTCGGTTTCGGCGCCGGCTCCGGCGCCGTTGGCGGCTAGCCTGGCCGACTGGTCACAGGCCGCCGACGGGGTCGTCGCGGTGTCGGACGCGGGCGGCGCCCTGGCACAGCTGGCCAGTCAGTCCCTGGCCGCGCCGCTTCCCGTGTCCCGAGCCAACACCGCCGACGCCGCCACCACCCAGCGTCTGCAATGGCTGCGGCAATCCCTGGCGGGGGCGCCGGCCGGGACGAGCGCCTTCGCGCCGGTCTGGTCGCGCCTCGGCCAAGCCGATGGTATCGCCAGCTTGGCGGCCGTCGCCGCCGCCGCGCCGAAGTTCGTTCCGGCGCACGCGGGTTAGGCGGTGTTGACCTTGGAGACAACCGCGTGAACACCTTCGCTTCTCAAACCGCCAACGGCGCCGGGCCGCCGACGCCCAAGACGGTCTCCCAGGTGCTGGGCGAAATCGTCTGGCTGATGACCCAGTCGCCGGTGCACAAACAACTGTTCATCTCCGACCTGGAATGGTTCTGCATGCCCGCGATCCTGCTTGAGCAGTTCCGGGTCTTCAATGGCCCGAGCAGCCCGGCGGCGGTAGCTTTCTGGGCTTTCGTGTCCGAAGAGACCGAGGCGCGACTGCTGGCGGGCGGCGCCAAGCTGCGCGTTGACGAATGGAAGAACGGCGACCGCCCCTGGCTGGTCGAACTGGTGGCGCCGTTCGGAGCGGTCGACGAGATCGTGGCCGACCTTTCGGTGAACGTCTTCCCGGACCGGGCCTTCAAGTTTCATCGTTTGGCGCCCGACGGTCGCCGAGAGGTGGCGGTCTTCGGGGCCGGCGAGGCGTCGTGACGAAAGGCATCCTGCCGGCGCTGGCGTTGCTCGTCGGTCTTTCAGGCTGCGCGACGCTTACGCCGGAAAAAAAGGCGCTGATGTTCCAGCCGATCGACATGGCGCTAACCCACCCCACCGAGACTCTGGAGGCGGAGGCGCGGGCCGGACAATCCCGCGCGCAATACGCCCTCTCCCTGGTGAGCCGATACGGCCTTCGCGGCGAGGCGCCGGACAGGCCGACGGCGGACGCCTGGCGGCGCAAGGCCCTGGCGCCGCGAGGTTCCACGCCGGTCACCACCTATCTGGCTGGGGTCGGCGGGCGACAAGGTCGAGTCTTTTCCGTCAATCTGCCGACCTATGATTTAAGTTTCGCGGACGACTCCATTCTCGCAAACTGCGCCGGGAGGCTGGCGACGGCGGCCCTTGAAGCCAATGAAGCCGGGTCGAGGGCGGAAGCGGCCTGCGGCGGGGGCGTAATCTTCTCGCGGCTGAGGACAGCCTGGATCGCCGCGACCGACGGCGGGGCCTTGAAGCCATGACGAGTCCGCTTCTTCTGACCGCCGGGCTGGCCCTCGCGCTCTGGCCTTTCCACGCTCCTCAGACGGTCACCCGCGCCTTCAGCCAACCCATTTGGCGGATGACGATCCGCGCGGACAGGTTCACCGGCGCCGTCCAATGCCGGGTTTTCCAGGGAGCACGCTCCCGTCCCGACGTCGCCTATGCGCGCCAATCTCTGGCGTTCCGGTTCGGGCGCGGCGTGAACACCCTTGAGGCGTCCTATCGCATCGACTCACACCCCGCGATCGCCTGGTCCACCGTCTACCCCACCTTGACGAACCTCGGAGCGAATCTTCCCGGCGGGCGGATGGACAACCCGACGGGCGGCCTGGTGCTGCTGCCGGTTTCCGCCCTAGTCGGCGCGCACGGGGTGACCATCCGTCCGACCCCAGGATCGCGGCCTCGCGCCTTCGCCATAGACGGCCTCGCGGACACATTGGCCAACGCCCGGGCGCGGGGCTGCTCGACAGACGCCGCCTTCGTGCGCTGAACGCATTGGCCAGCCGCGGCGTGGGATTTGGATGGGTGACGGCGGCGGCCGGCGTGATCCTGGTTCTCGGCGCGGCCGGCGCGCGCGGCGAGAGCCTGGCCGAGGCCATCGCCCTGGCCTACCAGACCAACCCCACCCTGCAGAGCCAACGCGCCCAGGTGCGGGGGGTGGACGAGGGCTATGTCCAGGCCCGCGCCGCGCTGGGACCGACCGCCGCGCTGCAGGCGACGGCCGCTTACGATCAAACCCGCTTCGGCTACGCCTCGCCGAGCGCCACCAATAACGGCCAGGTCCAACTCAACGTCAGCCAAGCCCTCTACACCGGCGGAAGGGAGGCCCTGGGCGTATCCGCCGCGCGCGCCCAGATCGCGGCCGCCCGGCAGTCGCTGCGCGCCACCGAAGGCAATGTGATCCTGGCGGTCATCCAGGCCTATGCCGACGTGATCCGCGACGCCAAGGCCCTGACCGTGCGCGCCAAGAACCTCAAGGTTCTGGCCGATCAGGTGACGCAGGCGCGGGCGCGGGTCCGCGACGGCGAACTGACCCGCACCGACGTCGCCCAGGCCGAAGCCCAGTTGGCCAGCGAGCGGGCGCTGTATTCCACCGCCCAGGGCCAGCTTCAGTTGAGCCGCGCCGCCTACGCCACGGTGGTCGGCCGCGACCCCGGCGACCTCGATCCCATGACGGCCCTGCCCGGCTTGCCGGCGACCATCGACCTGGCCTTCGACAAGGCGGCCGACCAGAGCCCGGAGCTGACGCAATCGAAATACGCCGAGATCGGGTCCCGCGACCGGGTGGCCGTGGCCCGGGCGGCCCATCGACCAACCATCACCCTGAACCTCACGGCCGGGTATACGGGGTCGCTGGTTCCGTTCAGCGCCAATCAGGTCGAGCGGGTGGTGATGGGACAGGCGGTCATCAGCCAACCCCTGTTCACCAGCGGCCTGATCGGCTCGCAGATCCGCCAAGCCCTGGATCAGAACACCGGCGACCGGATCGCTATCGAGATCACGCGCCGCGCCATGGTCCAGAACGTCGCCAATGCCTGGAACCAGATGCTCGTATCCCGGTCGAACGTCGGCTTCCAGGCGGAGAATATCCGCGCCGCCGAGATCGCCTTCAGGGGCATGACCATCGAATATCGCGAGGGCCTGCGGGCGACCCTCGACGTCCTGATCGCCGAGGAAACGCTTCGCGACGCAGAGCTTTCGCTACTCGCCGCCGAGCATGATCAGTATGTGGCCGAGGCCACGTTGCTGCGCGTGATCGGCCGCCTGGAAGGCCCGGCGCTGCTGCCCGGCCTGCCCCGCTATGACGTCACGGCCAACCTGCATCGGGTGGAGAATCGCGGCGCCGTTCCCTGGTCATCCCTGATCGAGACGCTCGACGCTATGGGTGCGCCCAACGCCGGCCAAGGACCAATCAGTGCGCCGCGAGCCATGGACCAGCCGAGCGGATTGGCCCCTCCCAACACCAATCCGGTTACGGACGGCTTGGTCACGTCCCTTCGCACGGCGCCTATTCCCGGAACTGTAGGCCCCGAGCCGCCTGTCCAGCTTCCATAGCGCCACAACGCCTTGTTTCACCGGCCATATGAGATTGCCGTCCAATTGTTGTCGCGGTCGGCGGCGCCATTCCTCTTCGACGGCCCGCTCTACCGGCGGCCCAACTAGGCGGCCGCTCGCGGGCGCGGACCGATGTAGCGCGACTGCGGCCGCACCAGCCGTCCGCCCGCCACCTGCTCCCTCGCGTGGGCGATCCACCCGGCCACCCGGCCCATCGCGAAGACACAGGTGAACGCGGCCGGTGGGAAAGCCAGCGCCTCCAGCAGAAGGGCCGTGTAGAGTTCGACATTGGTGTCCAACGAACGGTTGGGCTTGCGTTCGCGCAGTACGGCCAACGCGGCGGCCTCGACAGCTTCGGCCAGCGCCAGGCGCCCGAGGTCCGATCCCGACTCCTTGCCCAGCGCCCGCACCACCCGTTTCAAGGCGTCGGCCCGGGGATCGCGCACTCTGTAGACCCGGTGGCCAAACCCCATCAGGCGGTCGCCTCTCGCCAAGGCCGCCTCAAGCCAGGGCCGGGCCTTGGCCGGGGTCTCGATCTGGTCCAGCATCTCGATCACCGGGCCGGGCGCGCCGCCGTGCAGGGGGCCCTTCAGCGCGCTCAGGCCCGCCAGGACCGCCGAGCCGAGCCCGGCTCGTGTCGACGCCACCACCCGCGCGGCGAAGGTCGAGGCGTTCAGCCCGTGGTCCGCCACGGTCACCAGATAGGCGTCCAACGCCGCGATTTCGGCGTCACTGGCCGTTTCCCCCCGGGTCATTCGCAGAATATCGGCGGCGTGGCCGATCGTGGGATCAGGGGCGATTGGATCGCGACCGGCCTGGGCGCGAATCACGGCCGCGGTGAACACCGCCGGGGCCGCGACCAGCCGGAGGGCGAGGTCCAGGTCGTCGCCATCGCCGAGCCGGGCCAGCATCGCGCGCACGGCCTCGACAGGCGTCCGCGTGACGAGCCCAGCGTCCATAGCTGCAACCTCGGAAAACACCTCCTGGCGGGCCAAGCCAAGGGCGCCGGGCAGACCGGCCGGCAGGCTCGGAAAGAAACCGCCCCAAAGCAGGCCGACGACGTCCTCGTACGCCCAAGCGCCCGCCAGGTCGTCAAGGCGATGACCGCGGATCAGCAGTTGGCCGGCCGCGCCGTCCACATCCGACAAAACCGTCTCAGCGGCCACCACGCCCTCAAGTCCGTCCAGGCCTTCGCTCATCGTGTTTCTCCTTGCTCTAGATGGCTCCATCTGGAAGGTTGAGCGAGGATGAATCAAGATTGATCAAGATTATCAATATGAGAGAAAATGACTGGCTGAGCGCGCATGAAGCGCGGGAACGCCTAGGAGTGCGCGCTCAGACGCTCTATGCTTATGTCAGCCGCGGCCAGGTACGGGCCGAGCCCGATCCCGCCGAACCGCGACGCAGCCGCTATCGGACCAGCGACGTCGTCGCGCTGACCACGCGCAAGGCCCGCGGCCGCAAAGCCTCACAGGTGGCGGCCGACGCCATCGCCTGGGGTGAGCCGGTGCTGGGCTCGGCCATCACCACCGTGGCGGACGGTCGGCTATATTATCGTGGCCGCGACGCGGTGCTGCTGGCGCGGACCGAGACCTTCGAGAGCGTCGCCCGCCTACTGCGGGGCGGTGGCGGTGTCCCGGTCAGGCGGGTTCTGCGCGCCCCGCCGCCCACCGGACCCACGATGCGGGCGCGGCTGTTCACGACCCTCGCCGCGCGGGCGGCCACTGACGAAGCGGCTCTCGGGCGCCTGCCTTCCGACCTCGACGATGATGCGGCGTCACTGCTGGACGCGGTCGCCGACGCGGTCTGTGGAGAGGTCGGCGGCGGCCCGATCCACGCCCGCCTCGGCCGCGCCTGGGGCTGCGGACCGCGCGGCCTCGACCTCATTCGCAGGGTGCTGGTGCTTTTGGCCGATCACGAACTGAACCCGTCCACCTTCGCGGCGCGAGTAGCGGCGTCCACCGGCGCCTCGCTCTCGGCGGCGGCGCTCGCGGGGCTGGCCACGTTGACCGGTCCCAGGCACGGCGGTGTCGCCGCGCAGGTCAGGCTGCTGGCCGACGAGGCCGAACGCCAGGGCCCTCGCGAGGCCGTGGCGGCCCGGCTGATCCATTGGAGTCCGCCAACGCCCGGCTTCGGCCATCCGCTCTATCCGGGCGGCGATCCCCGCGCGCGAGCACTGCTGGACGTCTTCGAGGCGCCGCCGCCCCTCAAGGCGCTCAGTGAGGCCGTGGAGGCCGCGACCGGGGCGCGGGACAATATCGATTTCGCCCTGGTGGCTTTGACCGAGGACCTGGCGCTGCCCGCCGACGCGCCGTTCATCCTGTTCGCCATGGCGCGGTGCGCCGGATGGCTGGCCCACGCCCAGGAACAGCTGGCCGGAGGGGCCCTGATCCGGCCCCGCGCCCGCTATCTGGGAACGACCCCGGACCCCAAGACCTAGCCGGTAGGCCTAGTGCGGACCGGCGTCGCCGATCGACGGGCTCTGCTCGGCATACTGCCCGCCGTTCCGGTAGCGGTAGAGATAGGTCGATATGATCGGCTCCAGCGCGTTGGCCGCGACACCCAGGTCCGCAAGGCCGAGGGCGCCGGGCGAGACCACATTGTCGGCACGCAGCAGTTCCACCTGATCGGACGTGATCGGCGGGGCCAGGCCCAGGGGAGCGATCAGGTCACCGGCCTTGCCGAGCAGGCGGGCCAGGCGAAACGGTATTGGAACCAGCAGGCGCGGCCGGCCGATATTCGCCAGCAACAGCGTCATCAGCGCCTTGAAACTATAGACCCCCGGGCCGCCCAATTCATAGGTCAGGCCCGCCGTCGCGGGATCCCAGACCGCTTGCGCCACCGCCGCCGCCACGTCGCCGACAAACACCGGTTGAAACAAGGTATGGCCGCCGCCGATCAGCGGCAGGGCCGGCGACGCGGTGGCCATGGTCGCGAAGCGGTTGAAGAACTGGTCGTCGGGCCCGAACACCACCGACGGGCGGAGGATCACCGCCGAGGGGATGACCTCGCGGACCGCCGCCTCGCCCGCGGCCTTGGTTCGCGCATAGGCCGACGGCGCCCTCACCCTCTCCGATCTGAAAGGGCGCGTTAAAGCGCTCAGCGAGGCCGGCGCCTCGTATCTCTTTATCGACACCGCGCCCTCGATCGGCGCCGTCAACGCCGACCTTTTCGCGCTCGCTGACCTCATCCTGATCCCGCTCAACCCGACTCCGGCTGACCTGCGCGCCCTGGTCAAAGGCCTGCCGCTGGTTCGGCAGTCCGGCAAACCCTTCCAGTTCGTGCTGACGCGGGTGCGCCCCAATCTGCGCAACAATGACGGTGCCGCCGTGGCGCTCGATGCCCTCGGCCTGGTGCTGTCAACGCGCATGCACGCACCTGCACAGAGCGGCCACCGACCTTCATCTCACGCGTTCGCAATTGAGGATGGCTGATGAGGTCGTGCACCGAGTTGATGGCGCCGTATGCAGTTTGCGCCTCGGTCAGCCGGTCTACCGCCTCTGCGTAAGTGAGCTGGATAAATACCGCCTGCACGGCCTCATCCAGCATGGCGCGGTTTTGCGTGCGCGCGCGGTTGCCAACGAAGCGTGGGTCGGTCGCGATGCTTTCGTCGTCCAGCACGACCTTGCAGAAGCTTAGCCACTCACGCTCGTTCTGGATCGAAAGCACCACCTCGCGGCCTTCGCTGCAGGTGAAGGCGCCATAGGGCGCAATGGTGGGGTGCTTCAAGCCAACACGTTCCGGCGCGCCCGAGCCGTAGCGCGCCTGTAAATACGGCACGGCCATGAGTTCGGCGGCTGAATCGAACAGTGATACCTTGACGCTGCTGCCGTGGCCAGTGCGCTCGCGCTGCAGTAAAGCCTGCTGCACGCCGATCAGTGCGTTCATGCCCGCAGTGATATCGCAAATTGACACGCCAATGCGGCCCCATGCACCCGGCGCGCCACTCACAGCCACCAGCCCGCTCTCGGCCTGCACCAGCAGGTCATAGGCCTTGAGCTGGTGCAACGGGCCGGATTCGCCGTAGCCCGAAATGTCGCAGGTGATCAGGCGCGGGTGTTCCGCGCGCAGCTTCGCCGAGCCAAATCCAAGGCGCGCGCAGGCACCGGGCGCCAGGTTCTGGATGAACACGTCGGCCGCAGCGATCAGCCCGCGCAAGCGCGCCTTGTCGGCTTCCTGGCGCAAGTCCAGAGCCACCGATTCCTTGCCGCGGTTGATCCACACAAAGTAGGACGATTCACCATGGACGGCCGTGTCGTAGCCCCGCGCGAAGTCACCCTCGGGGCGCTCGATCTTGATCACGCGCGCCCCCGCGTCGGCCAACCTGCTTGAACACCAGGGCGCCGCCACCGCCTGTTCCAGCGCGACGACGATGATGCCGTCCAGAGGTTTGCTGTTCATTAAAATTCTCCCTGCACTTGCGGCTTCAGGCGTAACAGTTGACGACGGTCTTGGTGGTGCTGAATTCCTCCAGCGCCATCAGGCCTTTTTCTCGGCCATGGCCGCTGCGCTTGGTGCCGCCGAAGGGCAACTCCACGCCTCCACCCGCGCCATAGCAGTTGATGAACACCTGGCCCGAAACAATGCGCCGGGCCATGCGCTGCTGGCGCGCGCCGTCGCGCGTCCACACACCGGCCACCAGGCCGAACTCCGTGCCATTGGCAAGTTGAACCGCCTCTTCCTCGGTGTCGAACACCTGCGCCACCAGCACCGGGCCGAACACCTCCTGGCACACCAATGCGTTGTCTGCAGGCGCCGGGCCGAAGACGATGGGCGCAACGAAAAAGCCGTCCTTGAGCGAGGCTGGCAGCCGCGCCTCGGCGATGACCGGCAGCCGGTCGCGCCGCGCGTTTTCAATGAAGTTCAGCACGCGGCGTTGCTGAGTCTGGTTGATCAGCGGCCCGAGGTCGGCATCGTCCTGCGGCTGGCCGACGCGCAGCGCATCGAAGCGGCTGGCCAGCAGGGTCGCAAAGCGGTCGAACACCGAGCGTTCCACGATCACGCGGCTGCCGGCCGAACAGGTCTGCCCGGCGTTCTGCGTGATGCCCTTGCACACGGTGGTGGCAGCCAACTCCAGGTCGGCGTCGGCGAACACCACCTGCGGCGACTTGCCGCCGAGTTCCAGCACGACTGGGATATGGTGCTCTGCTGCGGCCGCCTGCACCAGGCGGCCGACTTCAGGCGAGCCAGTGAAGGAGACGAAGTTGATGTCGGGGTGCGCGGTCAACGCGGCGCCGGCCACTTCGCCCAGGCCGGTGACGATGTTCAGTGCCCCTGGGGGGAAGCCCGCCTCGACAGCCAGCCGCCCGAGCTCCAGGCACACCAGGCAGGCATCCTCGGCGGGCTTGAGGACGGTTGCATTTCCCATGGCCAGCGCGGGTGCCAGGGTGCGGGCGAACATCTGGGCCGGGTAGTTCCAGGGCGTGATGTGGGCTGTGACGCCGAGCGGCTCACGCACCACCGTCACGTTATAGCCATTCAGGTAGGGGATGACGTCGCCGTGGACCTTGTCGGCGGCGCTGCCGTAAAACTCAAAGTAGCGCGCCACGGCACGCATGTCGGCAATCGCCTGCGAGATCGGCTTGCCGGTATCGTGCGCCTCAATCCAGGCCAGGCGTTCGGCCTGGGCCAATACCAGCGAAGAAAATGCCATCATGAGCCGGCCGCGCTCGGTGGCGGTGGTGCGCCCCCAGTCGCCGGCCAGTGCAGCGCGCGCTGCCTTCACGGCGGCGTCGACCTCAAGGGCACCGCCGCCGGCCAGCCAGGCGAAACGGCGCCCTGTGGCTGGGGCCGTGACGGGCAGGGGCGGGCCTGCGCTGTCCACCCATTGATTGCCAATCAGATGGCTGTACAGCGGCTGGGAGTCCCGTGTATGGCGGGCGGCGGGGAAGAGTTCGGGTCGATCACACTGCATGTCGGAATTCCTGTGGTTAGCCAAAGGCATGACGGCTGTCGCGTCATGTGCGTTTGTGCGTATTCTTGATTTGTTGGCCTTCAGCGTCCATGGGAATTTAGGCAAAGTGGCCTTGTGCAATTTCGAATGGGGCGGACGTTTTGCGCCATCACTGCACCGACATCAGACGCAGGTGGTGCAAGCAACCTTTGCCATTGACGACGGGAACGCGCCAGGGGCTTGCGGCCGAATTGCCCGCGCGGCTTCAGGTGGCGCGGCTGTTGGCGAGGTACTTGAGCAACTTGGCGACCGAGCTGTTGGCCGCCCGCTCTTTGCGCACACAGATCAGCATCCGGCGTTCGGCCCAGTCCTCGGTGAGTGGGCGCACCGCGAGGCCGAGGCCCTTGCCCAACACGCTGGCGGCCTGATAGGGCAGCAGGCCCAGGCCCAGGCCCGCCTGAACCATGCGACAGACGGCTTCAAAGCTGCGCACCTCCACGCGCAACTGCAGGGTCCGCTCGATGATCACTGCCTGCTCAGCCAGCAGGCGCATCATGGACGAGCCGCTTTCCAGCGCAATCAAACCATCATCCAGCACGTCGGCGAACTTCATCACCGGCACCCGGGCCAGCGGATGGTCCGCAGGCATGACCACGGCGATTCGGTCGGTTGAGTAGGGGAACGTCTCCAGGCCCTCGGTGCGGATGCCCTCGACGATGATGCCCACGTCGCCCTCAGCGGCCAGCAGCAGCCGCACGATCTCGCTGCTCCAGCGCTCCTCCAGCATCAGGCTAACGTCAGGGTTGTCACGCGCGAAGCCGGCCAGGTCCTCGGGCAGCGATTCGGTCATCACCGAGGTGTTGGCCAGGATGCGCAGCGCGCCCTTGCGGCCCTTGGCGTGGTCAAGCATGTCGGCCTGCATCTGGTTGATCTGCACCAGCAACGCCTTGGCGTGGGGCAGCAGCGATGCGCCCGCTGGCGTGAGTTCGACGCCGCGCGATGAACGCTCTAACAAAGCCGTCTTGAAGCGGTGCTCCAACAAGACCATCCGGCGGCTGGCAGCCGCCAGGCCGATGTGCGAAGCCTCCGCCGCCTTGGTGAGGCTGCGCAGTTCTGCGGCGCGGACGAAAAGAGCCAGCGAATCAAGGTCGGGAAGCAAGTTGTCTCCAAGGCTGCCCAGTGATTATGTCACTGGCGGCCAGGCCTGCGCGCAACCCTATGCGACCCTTCTTATGCGACCTTTCCCGCATGCGAAATCCAACACGCGGCATCCATCGCCCGCGCGTCGCCGCCTGTCAGATCGTGCGGCCGCCATCGACCGGCAGTTCCACGCCGGTGATGAACTGCGAGGCATCACAGGCCAGCCACAGCGCGGCGTTGGCAATGTCCTGCGGTGTGGACATGCGGCCCAGCGGAATGCCGGCAATCACCTTGGCGCGGTTCTCGGGCGTATCGGGCACGCCCAGGAACTGCTCGATCAACCCGGTCGCACCCATCACCGGGCAGATCGCGTTGACACGAATGTTGTCCGGGCCAAGCTCGGCCGCCATCGACTTGGACATCAGGTTCACCGCGCCTTTGGAGGCGTTGTACCAGGTCAGGCCCGGCCGCGGACGGATGCCGGCGGTCGATCCGATGTTGATGATCGAGCCGCCGCCCTGCTTGCGCATCAGAGGCACAACGGCGCGGGTCATGTGGTAGATCGACTTGACGTTGACGTTGAAGACACGGTCGAAGGTGGCTTCGTCGACATCCAGCATCGGCTGGCTGCGGTGGGTGGTGCCCGCGTTGTTGACGACAATATCGGGTGGACCAAAAGCCGCCACGCAAGCGGCAACCGCTGCGTTCACATCTGCCGCCTTGGAGACGTCGCAGCCGACAGCTCTGGCCAAAGGGCCGAGTTCATCGGCGACCTTGAGCGCGCGGGCGGCGTCCAGATCGGCGATCATGACGCGCGCGCCTTCGGCCACAAACAGCCGCGCGATGCCCTCGCCGAAGCCGCCTGCCGCGCCGGTGACAAGCGCCACCTTGCCTTGTAGTTGGGCCATATCGATTCCTTGACGTAAAAGTTAGGTGTGGCGTTCAGGGCCAGATGATCTGGTGTTCCACCGAGATGATCGGCGAAACGTCCTTCGCGAAATTTGGCAGATCGCTCAGCAGCGTGCGGCCCTCGGGGCTTTGCATTGAGGCATTGAGCGCTTCCTCGGAGTCGAACCACAGTTCTGAAAAGCCGTCGTAGCCGAAATCGGGGAAGCGCTTGCGGTCTACCAGATTGACCGAGTAGCGGCGCAGGCCTGGCAGCTTCATGCACAGAACGGCGTGCTTTTCAAGCCAGTGGCTGACGAATGCCTCGTGCGTGATGCCGTCCTTCATGCGAAGAATGCCGAGGCGTTTGGTGAAAGTTTTTCCCATCATGTTTCCTAAAAAAAGTGGTGCACGTGGCTTTGCGCCACACACTGGAAGTCATCGTAAGTGGGGGCACGCGCTTGCGTGTTTGAATTTGGGCAACGCTGCGGACGCACATGTCAAAGTGCGTGCTCGCGCATTCTTTGCTTATCCGGAGGTTGGGAGCACGCCGCAGTCGCCGGGAAGTCCAGCCCCATCGGGTCACCGGGCGGGCTGATGGCGCTGGTCGTGGCCAAGGGCAACAATGGGCCGATGCTGGCCTGCAGGGATTGCATGCACTGCGCCTTGACCCTTGCATGGGCGCTCGCCGGGTACTGGGTGTCGGTGAACGGCGGCGGGGCCTCATAGTCGGCCATGGCTCCGCTGAAGTACCACAGGGCTTTTGGGGTGTGGTCTGCGGGCCAGTCTTCCCACTTGAGCAGGTGGGTGAAGTCCACCTGGCCATCCAGCGGGTTCAGGTAGGTGGCCCCGACGACCGTGTCATTGGGTTTTTTGAAGGGCGTGTCCCAGCCCAATTCAGGCGTGGTGCGCTTGAGCCACACCTGCATGGTCTGCGTTTGCACGGTGGTGACTTTGGCGACCATGGATTGCCAGGCGGGTTTGGCAGCCACCAGCTCGGTGCACAGGGTGGGCACTGCACCAATGGAGATGGCAAACACGAGCTGGTCAAAATCACGCCCGCCAGCAATTGACGCTGGGCCACGTGGCCTGGACATCAATGTTGACGGCAGATTTGTCGGCACTCAGCACCAGTGACGCCACCTTCTGGAAAAACTCAAACTTGACGCCGCGTTTGAGCAGCGCCTGGTACAGCGGCGCAATCACCGTCTCGCCTGTGCCGGCCTCAAACAGCCAGGCGAAGGCACCCAGCCGCGATCATGCCCTGCGGGCCGTGGCTGGCTCATGCCGGTCAAACAGGGCATCAAGCACCTGCGCCGCAGACACGATCCCGTGGTCCATCGATTGCAGTTTGGACAGCGATGCGGCGTCGCCTGGATCGAGTGAATTGGTCGGCGCAGTAAAGGGCCACTGCGTCATTTTGCCGTCGATGAATTCCCACATCAGCAGTTGGCCGCAAGCGTCATGTCCAGCCCTGAAAAAGCCCATTGAAGGGCATATAAAAGAAGGTAATAGGGGAAACAACAGTTTCTGGGTGCTACGGGTTCCAGCCCGCCAGCTTCAGCGCGTCAGAAAATGCCCGTGAGTGGTGTTCATGCACAAACGGATGGCCAAACTTGAACGCCTGCAGCGTGTAGCCGTGACGCTCCAGGCCGTTGGCCATGCTGGTTTTTGCGCCAGCCAGGTCGCCCGCCGCAGCCTGGCACGCGGCCAGCAAAAAGTGGTTGAAAAACCAGTCGGGCCGTTTGGCGGTGGCGCTGGTGGCGTAGCGCAGCGCGTCGGCGTGGTTGCCGTCGATGAAGCAGCCAATGGCGCGGGTGCGCATCCACAGGCTGAGGTGCGGGTCGTGCGGGCTGGCGTCTATCGCCTGCAGCACGTACTCGGCCGCCTCTTCGGTGCGGCCTGCAAACACCAGCAGCCGGCCCAGCTCGCCTGCGGCAGCGGCAAACTGGGGGTACAGGCTCAACGCGCGCTCCAGCTCGGCAATGGCCCAGTCAAGCTGGCCGGTGCACGACAGCACTGCGCCCAGCGTAAAGTGGGCGAACGCGTCGCAGTCGTCGTTGCGGATGGCGCCCAGCGACAGCCGGGTCGCCTCGGCAATGGCGGCGCGCGGGTCTGGGGCCCAAGTGCCCCACACCTGCGCCAGATGGGTGAACGCCATCAGCGACAGCGTGGGCGAATCGGAAGGCTTCAGCGCCAGGGCCTGCTGCAACAGCGCCTGCGCCTTGGCCACATGGCTTTTGCTGGACAGCCAGAAATGCCAGCGCGCACGCATCAGCATGTCCCAATGCTGCATGTCTTTGTCGATCATCTGGTTGGCAAGGCGCTCTTCGCGGCGCAGGTACACCGGCTCGATGGTGCTCACCACGTGGCCGGAAATTTCGGCCTGCAGCTTGAACAGGTCCGCCAGCGGCCGGTCGTACCGGTTCGACCACAGCGTGTCGTTGTTGAGGGTGTCCACCAGCTCGGCGGTCATCCGCAACTGGTTGCCGGCCTTGCGCACGCTGCCCATCACCAGGTAGCGCGCGCCCAAGGCCTGGCCAATCTGCTGCGACGTCAGCGTGCTGTTGCGCTGGGTGAACGACGAGTTGCGCGACACCACCAGCAGCCACGGCGAGTGGGTGAGGTGGGTGATGATGTCCTCGGCCAGCCCGTCCGAGAAGTATTCCTGGTCTGCGTCGCCGCCCAGGTTTGCAAATGGCAACACCGCCACAGTGCGGCGGTGGGACAGGTGGTTGAGCTGCTTTGGCGCCTCATCTGTGGGCGTGGCATGCGCTGCAGGCTCGCCGGGCTGCACGGGCGATGTCGTGGGGGCCGGGGCCGGGGCCGGCTCCGGTGCAGGGAGCGGCGCGGTGAAGCGGTAACCCCGGCCAGCCACGGTGGCAATCGTGTCCGCGCCCAGCAGGCGCCGCAAAGTGGACACGTGGACCTGAAGGTTGTTTTCTTCCACCACCGTGCCCGACCAGACCTGCTCAAACAGGCGTTGCTTGGTGACCAGCTGGCCAGCGTTTTCCAGCAGCACCGTCAGCACATCAAAAGCGCGTGCGCCCAGCAACAGCGGCTTGTTGTTCGATAGCAAACGGCGCTCGTTGCGTTGCAGCACGAACGCCCCAAAACTGATGTCGGAGAGGGAGGCGGTGGTCACGTCAGGGCGAGGGATTCACTGGCAATTTGCAAAGTTTTACGCAAGCGCAGTGTAATCGGGGGGGGGGAGACGCCCGTGGGCACTTCTGCGACCTGGCTGCATCTGTCGTTTGGCGGGGTGATACGCCGGATTTTTGTATTGTGAAATAAATGGCGTACCTGGATTCAGGTCAATTCAGAACGTTTCAGGTTTTTTTAAGGTCGCCTTAAGGACATTTCAGGCCAAAAAACCCATACTTGCTTCCATGGTGTCGCCGCCGGTGTCTGGCAGGCAAACACCGCAAAAAATGGAGTTTTCATGAGTTTGTCACACGAAGCGCAAGTGCAGGGAGCGCAAGTGCAGGGAGCGCAAGCCACCGCCCAGGGAAGTCATCACTATGCCCACGAGTTGTCCAAACAACCGCACAGTGACAAGCCGCTTTGGCGGCAGACGGTGGTGGTTTGCAACAGCCGGGCAGAGGAAGAAGCTTTCACAGTCGGGCCGGATGGCTGCGTGTGGAACTTCTTCCGCGACCCCAGCGTGGACTCTGGCTACAGCTTGATCAACCTGAACATGGCGACGCAAGCGCTGGCCGTGAGCCACGATGGCGACGGCCGGATCGTGGTTTTCTCCGCCGCCGGCATGACCCTGCTGTACCGGGTGGAACTGCCCGCAGCCCATGGCAAACCAGAATCGACCGCCGCGCGGCGCTGGTCCCCGGTGATGGAAGTGGGGCTGCCCGTGGTGCGTGGCGCGGTCGCGGTGAAGCGGCTGTTCATCAAGGACGTGTTTGACACCATGCACATCGGGGCCGTTGTCAGCCTGGAAACTGCGGACCACCGCGAGGGGTATGTGATGGCCTACGCCAAGTGGACGCGGGGCGGGCTGACCTTCCCGGAGCCCTCCATCCTGCTGGACGGCGACCCCCGGGTGAAGCCGGACGCGGGCGCGCACAGCCGGCCCGGCAGCGCTTATTCCGACTCCCGCAGGCGGGCAGACCCTGACGACACTGCCAGCCCGGGTGAGCCGCCGCTGCGCAGCGTGCTGGTGCGCCCCTGGCGGATTGGGGTCAATTCGCGCTGGTTTCAATGAATTCCCCGTCAATTTTCCGATAAATATGGCTCTAGCCATTGTGCGGTATATATAGTTAGCTATAATTTTAGTAGTATTGGGTTAAAATTCGCTAACCTGCGGATTTGCGCGCCACGCAGCCTGACGCGCGGCCCCGACGATGATCGCCTGCGAGCAAAAGACGACTTCAGGCACGCTTGCCAAATGCCTTGATCGCTAGCGCAACTGGTTTTGCGGCAACCAGGACAGTGTTGCTGCGCGAAGGCTTCGATGCCGCGTGGTTTTAGAGCGGCCAGGCGCGTTGCACGTCTACATTCTGGTGCTGGAAATGTTCCTGTGGGATAAACCCGCAGGCATGAAGGCGTCGACACGCCTTGGCGGATGCTGGCTCAGCGCCCGCGCATGAACAGCGCGTCCAGCTCTTTGACGGTCACCTGCCGCCAGGTCGGGCGGCCATGGTTGCATTGGTCGGAGCGGTCTGTGGCTTCCATTTGGCGCAGCAGCGCGTTCATTTCCTCAACCGTCAAGCGGCGGTTGGCGCGCACGGCGCCGTGGCAGGCCATGGTGGACAGCAGCTCGTTTTGGGCGCGTTCTATCACCGTGCTGGCGTCGTGCTGGGCCAATTCGGCCAGCACGCTTCTTGCGAGCTCGGTGGCGTCGCCGTTGGCCAGTGACACGGGCACGGCACGCACCGCCAGGGTTTTGGGTGAGAACGGCGTGATCTCCAGGCCCAGCGTGGTCAAGGCGTCAAAATTTGCCTCAGCCGTGGCCACTTCCAAGGGCGTTGCCGCGAAGGTGGCGGGAATCAGCAAGGGCTGGCTGGGCAGGCCTTTGCGCGCGCGCGTATGCGAAGTCAAATTCGAAGCACCGGCGTCATCCAGATTGCCGCGTTCGATTTCCTGTCTGGTCTGTGCACCCGGCGCGGCTTGTGGCAGCGCATCCATCTGCGCCTTGAGCCGCTCGTACACGATGCGTTCATGCGCGGCGTGCATGTCCACAATGACCAGGCCCTGGGTGTTCTCGGCCAGGATGTAAATGCCCTGCAACTGCGCCAGCGCGCGGCCCAGCGGCCAGTCGCCTGCGGGCAGGGAGGCGGGCAAGGGCACGGATGGCGGGCTTGCCGTCTGCGCCGAGGTGCGGCCCGCCGGGTCGATTGCTGGGTCGGGTGCCTGATGCTGCGCGGCATCGACCGGATGTTGGTCGCGCGACTCTGCGCCAGCCGGGTTGAAGTCGGCCGATCCCGTCTTTTGCCACAGCGCTGCGAGGTCCTCCACACGATGCCCCGAACGTGCTTCGAAATGAATAGCTGATTGCGGCCATTTGGCGTGGGCTGGAGGCTGTTTTGATTGGTAAGATTTGGCAAAACCGGTGTTCTGTACTGGGGTGCGGTCGGCGTCCGAAGCCGCGCCAGGACCCGCCAGATTAGAAGCTGCGCCTGCGCGCGCGTGATTCTCGGCCGTGCCTGCGCGCGCGAGATCGGATGCCGCGCCTGCGCGCGGCGTGGCCAGCGCATCCTCCACCGCGTGGTGCACGGCCTGGTGCACCTCGCGGCTGTCGCGAAAGCGCACTTCAATCTTGGTTGGGTGCACGTTCACGTCCACCCGCCTTGGGTCAATCTCGACATACAGCGCATAGACCGGCTGGCGGTGCCCGTGCAGCACGTCTTCATAGGCGCTGCGTGCACCGTGGGCCAGCACCTTGTCGCGCACAAAACGGCCGTTGACGTAGCAAAACTGCTGGTCGGCGCGGGCGCGGGCTGCGTCGGGAATACATGCGCGACCCCAGACACGGACGCTTCGGGCGTCGCTGTGGTCAATTGGATGGCCACCAGGGTTGCCCGCATGGCCCGAGGCTCCCTGCACACTGCCAGCGCCCGCAACGTTTTTCGCCAACGCAATTGCATGCTGTGCCGCAGACTGGTAATCCACCCGCACCGAGCGGGCCACAAATTCATGACCCAGCACATCCGCCAGCCGTGCATCCAACGCGGCAGCGCGCGTGCCCACGCAAGGCCGCCATTGTTCGACCAGCTTGCCTTCATGCCAAATTTCAAACCCCACATCGGGCCTCGCCAGCGCGTGGCGGCGCACCGCCTCAATGCAGTGCGACAGCTCGGTCGCGTCGGTCTTCAAAAACTTGCGCCGCGCGGGCGTGCTGAAAAACAGTTCTTTCACCTCAACCGTGGTGCCGGTGCTGCGCGCCACCTGTTTCAGTTCACCCGTGCGCCCCTCCAGGGAAAAAGCATCAAATTGGCCGCTAGCCCTTGAGTGGATTGCACAGTCAGCTATTGAGTTAATAGCGGCCAGCGCTTCGCCCCGAAAACCCATGGTGCCGACCGATTCCAGGTCAACCAGGCTGGTGATCTTGCTGGTGGCGTGGCGCCTGAACGCCAGCGGCAACTCTTCCCGCAGAATGCCCGCGCCGTTGTCTTCGACCGAGATCAGCCGCACGCCGCCGGCCAGCAGCCGCACGGTGACTTGCGTCGCGCCGGCATCCAGCGCGTTGTCAACCAGCTCGCGCACCACCGAGGCCGGCCGCTCCACCACTTCACCGGCGGCAATCTGGCTGATCAGCTCATCCGGCAGCTCGCGGATGGGGCGGCGGGGGGTGGGGCGGGTGTCGGGCGTCAGGACTGCGTTCACTTGCGCATTTTAGGCGGCCAAGCGGCGCGGGCAAGGGCGTCGCAGGGATAATCCACCCCCATGGAACTTCTGACCTTTGTACTTGACTTCATCCTGCACGTTGACAAATACCTGGAGACGTTTGTCGCCAGCTACGGCCTGTGGGTTTACGCCCTGCTGTTTCTGGTGATTTTTGTCGAGACCGGCGTGGTGGTCATGCCTTTTTTGCCTGGTGATTCACTGCTGTTTGTCGTGGGTGCGATGTGCGGCGTGGGCCTGATGAGCTACCCGCTGTCGGCCGGGCTGCTGTTTGCGGCGGCGGTGCTGGGCAACCAATCCAACTACGCGATTGGCAGGCATTTTGGCCCCAAGGTGTTCCAGTGGGAAGACTCGAAGTTCTTCAACAAGCGGGCCTTTAACCAGGCGCATAATTTTTACGAAAAATATGGCGGCATCACCATTGTGGCGGCCCGCTTCATGCCGTTTTTGCGCACCTTTGCGCCGTTTGTGGCGGGCGTGGCGCAAATGACCCGCGCCAAGTTCACCTTTTATGACATCACTGGCGGCGCGCTGTGGGTGGGCGGCATCATCACCATTGGCTACTTTTTTGGCAACCTGCCTTTCGTCAAGGCGCACCTGGACAAGATCATCTGGGCCATGATTTTTGTGCCCGGATTGCTCATTTTGTTGGGCGCGTGGAAGGCGCGGCGCAAAGCTGCCGCCTGAAATGCATTTTTATGCGCTGATTTGATGCGCGTTTTCGACGCGCCTGTTTGACGGTTTTTCTTGAGCGTTAAATCTCCATGCCGCAACGGCGTCAGGCCGGGTCGTTCCATTGGGTGTAAAGCCACGCGCACAGCGCGGCCCCCAGCGCCCAGAGCAGCCAGGTTTGCGTGATGGCGTAGGGGTAGACCATCAGAGCGACGCCGTTCCACATGAGTGCGGCGCGCGATGCTTTGCGGCCCCGCCGGAACGCCACGTACCCGATGATTCCAAACAGGATCGCACCGGCCAGGTACAACGGGCCGGGCAGCACCAGGCCCAGCGATTGAAGCGCCTTCAGTTCATTCACACGGGCGCTCCGTTTGATTCAGGGCAGGCGGGGCAGGTGAGTTTGGCCGATCGGTCATGCAAATCAAAGTACTATAAAAAATATAGCTAATAGTGTAATAGGGATGCTGGTTACAGGCCTATTTTATCATCTAAATCACCGCCAGTGCCATGCAGACGCTGATCCTTCAGGTGCCGACATAAAACGAAACAATCCGCGACACACAAGACAACATTCACGGCGCCGGGCCTGCCACCATCAAGGCCTGTTCAACCAATTCCTGAAGAGGAATCACCATGAAACCCTGGATCAAGAAAACCCTGTTTGGCGTGCTGGGCGCCACGCTGGACAAAGCCAAAGCCAAAGCCCTGGTGGAAGAAAAGACTGGCGCCCTGCGCAGCCAAAGCCCCGAAGTGATCGCTGCAGCCGCCGACTTCTTTGAAAACCACAATCCAGCGCAGCAGCAGCAGCAGCAGCAGGTGCGTGACTTGACGGCGCGCAGGCGCGGCTGGGGCAGTTGACCCGCAATGCGAACACCGGCCGGGCCAGTTTGTGCCGCTCACGCGGGCGCGGCTGAACACCGAGCTGCTGCCCGAGACGTCCGACACGCAGGCCCCGCGCGACGCCCTGATGCGCGACCTGGCAGAAATGGGCCGCCTGATTGCCGACCTGCTGGAGAGCGAGCGCCTGAGCGGCAACCACGCGCCGCTCAACCTGGAGTTGACCGATCTGGGTCGCCTGGTGCGGGATGGCGTCGCAGACATGGAGGCGCCTCAACGACCGAAGGTGAGGCAGTCATGCACGGCCCATCAGCAAGTCCGCTGGCCGGGTTTAAAGTCACCGTGGCACCGGACCTGCCGTTGGTCCAACTGGATGCCCTAAGGCTCAAGCGGCTGCTGCGCAACCTGCTGGACAACGCGCTGCCCCACAGTCGGAGCAGCGGCCAGCCCAACGGTGCCGCAGTGCAGGTGGACTT
>JAYVYH010000199.1:0-24079 GCA_043784385.1 Caulobacteraceae bacterium
ACTGCACCGCCGTGGCGCCGGTGCCGATGATGCCGACCCGCTTGTCCTTGAGACCTTCAAGTCCGCCGGTGGAATCGCCACCGGTGTATTCATAGTCCCAGCGGCTGGTGTGGAACGAATGCCCCTTGAAGCTCTCCACGCCCGCGATGCCCGGTAGCTTGGGCCTGTGCAATGGGCCGTTGGCCATGATCACATAGCGCGCCTTCATCGCGTCGCCGCCATTAGTGTGGATTATCCAGCGAGAGGCGGCCTCGTCCCAGCGCATTTCCGTAACCTCGGTCTGGAAACAGGCATTCGCGTAGAGATCGAAGTATTTGCCAATGGCGCGGCAGTGAGAGAGAATTTCCGGCGCGCGCGCGTATTTCTCCACCGGCAGATAGCCGATCTCTTCGAGCAGCGGCAGATAGACATAACTTTCAACATCGCAGGCGGCGCCGGGATAACGATTCCAATACCAGGTGCCTCCGAAGTCGCCGCCCTTTTCGATCAGGCGGACATCCTTGACGCCAGCCTCACGCAGGCGCGCGCCGGTCAGCAACCCGCCAAAGCCGCCACCAACCACCACCACATCGACCTCATCGGTCAGTGGCTCCCGGGTGTAGCCGGGGGCCACATAGGGATCGTCCAAATAGTGGGCAAATTCTCCAGCAATCTCTTTGTACTGTTGGTTGCCATCGGCCCGCAGGCGCTTATCGCGCTCGGCGCGGTATTTCTTTCGAAGGGCGTCGGGATCGAAACCCAGGTCTTTCCGGGCCGGCTGATCGGCGCTAATCACGGTTTCACTGCTGTTGGCCAAAGCTTGCTCCCACCCCGCGGAGACGGGGGTTCGAACGGTTGTTTGAATCCTTTCAGCATGGGGGGCCGGCGGAGACAAGCGGGTGAAGGTTGGGCGAGCACCACCGCCCCCGAGCGCCGTTCAATTTGCCTTCACGGCGTCCGAAATCAGTGCGTTGACCGCAGAGGCCTGTTCCAAATGTGGCATGTGCCCGGCGCCCTCGATCCAGACCACCTTGAACCCGTCCGGCAGCGCGGACTCATCCGGCGCGCCGACGATGCAGTCGGTTTTTGAGGCAATCACGAGGGCGCGAGGAATCCCGCTCAGGTCGGCCCGCAGGGCGGCGCTGTCGGCGCCGTCGACCATGCGGTTACGCAGGATCGTCAGGGCCTCCTCGACACCATCCACGCGCTTGGACTTCAGCACATCCTCGACCATGTCCTTGGTCACCATGTCTGGGTCGGCCAGCAGCATCTGTAAAACTGGCTTGAGATCGCGCGCACGCTGGGCGTCGATGACGCCGGTCAGAAAGGATTCCGAGATCCCAGTCGTCGACAATCCGGCGGGGGAGATCAGGGTGACGGAGCGCGCAAGGCCGGCGTGATCGATGGCCAGCCGCGCCACCACTGCCGCGCCTAGGGAGTGCCCAACCATGTGGGCCTCGGTCACGCCAAGGGACTGCAATGCCGCCGCGACGGCGCCGGAAAGCGTCTTTAGCGATCCGTCGCCGACGTCCTTGGACGATCCACCATGGCCCAGCATGTCCAGGGCAATCACCGGCGCCAAAGCCGACAGGGCCTCGATGTTGAACAGCCAGTTGGTCATGTCGCCCGAATAGCCGTGGATCAGCACCACGGGGACGCCGGTTTCCGGTCCGGCGCGGCCTATGCGGATTGTGCGGCCCCCGGCTTCCACGGTTGAGATCCGCAAAGCCTCGGCGCCTGCCGCGTCGGCCTCCGGCGGCACATAGCTGGCCTGAAAGTCGCTGATGAAAGATTCGATCTCCGCTTCGGGGGTGTCGGCGTCGGCCAGGACACCGATCAGCGCGCCTACCGGCAGGGTTTCGCCGGGCTGGGCGATGATCCGGCGCAGCACGCCGGCGGCTGGGCTCTCGAAGACATTTGTTATCTTTGAGGTTTCGATGTCGACCAGATCGTCGCCCTCGGCGACCGCCGCGCCCTCGGCCTGACACCAGTCGACAATCGCCCCCTCTTGCATCGAGAGGCCCCATTTGGGCATTTTGATTGGCGTGACGACGGACATGGCGGGCTCGCTGAGGTTTTAGGAAGGATGGCTTCATTCCCGGATGACGTGGATGAAGCCGGCTAGCCAAACAGTTTCAGGTATTTGTCAAGGGTGCGGTGGAAGTGGCGGATGCGGATTTCCTGGTAGTCGCCCAACTGGACCTGACCGTTCTTGGAGGCCTTCAGGCCGTCCTGCACGAAGGGCAGATTGCCCATGTCCTGGTCGAACACGCTGGCCAGGGCCTGGCCGAGTTCCGTCGCATCGACCCAAGGCTGATCGGGACTGAGCAGGTTCATCTTCGGCGCCGGGGGCGTGGGCGCTCCGGGCGGTACGCGCATCAGGATACGCACCTCCATCAGGGTGCGATCCTGATCTGGCCAGGGCCGCCAGCGATAGACGATATTAGGCATGAAGCCGCCCCAAGGGGCGAAGTTGGGGAAGACGTTGTAGGTGAAGGCGTCAAGCAGTTCGGCGTCGGTGGCCCCGGCGTGGTCGTGACCGAACATCTGGGTGAAGCGTTCGCGGTTGACCGACGCCATCGCCTTGCGGGCCGAGAGCCCTTCGGGAACCGAAACCTTCAAATCCGCGCCGCCGGCCCGGCCATTGTATTTTAGGAATTCGTCAACGATCCACTGCTGGCTGGTCACCCCATCGGCGATGTGGGGCGAGGGAATAGCGAAGGGGGTCAGCGCTACATTCACATGATCTCCATAGACGTTGTAGCGGGTGTTGGCGTCGCCGGTGAACGGCAGGATTTGGGGGTGGGTGACCACCGAATGCCAGGCTTCCATGAACGCCTCGGCGGTGGCCTTCCAGTTGGCGGGTATGACCTTGCCCACCCAAACCGCCGTCGCGCATTGCTCATGTTTCCAGCGTTTGAAGTGTTCGGGCAACGGCGCCAGATAGTCTTCGAGTGTCTGGCCGCCCTCGGCCTCCTTGATGAAGATATAGCCACCCCAGCGGCCGACCTGGGCCTCGGGCAGACGCATGTCGGCATCGCTCAGGTGACCGAAATCCCAGCGGCAGGGAATCTCTTTCAGCGAGCCGTCGGTGTTCCAGGTGAAACCGTGATACGGACATTTGAAATCCTTGGAGTATCCGGAGTCCGAGCGCAGCTTGCGGCCTCTGTGCAAACACACATTGTGCATCGCCTTCACCGAGCCATCGGCCTGGCGCGTGACCAAATAAGAGCGGCCCGCATTCTCGTAGACAACGACGTCGCCGGGGTCCGGCAGCTCTTCCTCACGCGCCGCGAATTGCCAGACATTGGGCCACATGGCCCGCAGTTCGCGCTCAAAGAACACCGCGCTGGTGTAGCGTTCGGTAGCCAGCGGAGCGGAGCCCATATATTCGTAAGCGTCAGTCTTCAGGAACTCGGCTGGCGGCACCGCGTCGGCGGCCATCAAGTCATCCCAACCCACTCCAGGACAACGCGCTGTTCCCGCCATCTCCACGCCTTCTCCGTCGTGCGCCATATGCGAGTCTCCAAGCCTTCTGAACAGGGTAACACCGACCCCAAAAACCAACAAGCATGATTGTTTCTTAACCTGGTCGACCCGCGACAGGCCGCATCTGCGAAAAAAGCCAACACGCTGGTTTTATTAGATTGCGCTTTTTCCTGCCTGGGATACTCAGCCTCCAGCGGCGATCGGCTAGGGAGGATTGCTATGGCGCGTCAAAGGTTGGATTGTTTCCGTCCGAACGTTCGCCCGGTGGCGCGCTCGCTGCTTCGGAGCATTCTGGTGGGCGCCGCCGCCATCGCCCTGTTGGCGAGCGAAGCGCCAATGACTCACGCTCAGGTGGCCGAGGTGGTGGTGACCGCCCGCAAGCGCGACGAAAACGTCCAGAACATCCCGGTGGCGGTAACTGCTATCTCCGGCAAGGACGTCGAGAGGTTCAATTTGACCAGCGTCGAGGACGTGGCCGGCAAGACCCCTCAACTGATAGTCTCTCGCGGGTCGAGTGGCAGCGGCGCGGACATCACTATGCGCGGTATCGGTTCTTCGAGCGAAAACATCGGTATCGAACAATCGGTGTCGGTGAACGTGGACGGCGTCTACTATGGCCAGGGCCGAGCCATCGACGAGGGCGTGTTCGATGTCTCTAGCGTCCAAGTGCTCAAGGGTCCGCAGGCCCTGTTCTACGGCAAGAACGCCACCGCCGGCGCCGTGGCGGTACAGACTAATGACCCGTCCTCTCGTTTCGAGGGCAGTCTGACCGCGGGCTACGAGTTCAAGGCCGAGCAGGCCTATGTCGAGGGCGTTGCTTCAGGTCCCATCAACGATAAATTTGGCCTGCGTCTGGCGTTTCGCTATAGTGACCAGAGCGGCGGCTATATCAAGAATATCGCGGGCCAACCCACCTACAACACCTTTGACATCGCTACGAACACACCTGGCTCGGGACCCACCGCGAAGCCCACCGACGTTCTAGGCCAAGCCAAAGACGCCCTGGTGCGGGTGACCGCCAAGTGGAAGCCCACCAGCCAGTTTACAGCAACTCTGAAGGGTACCTTCGACGATCATCGTACTAACAACAATTCCGACAATACAGTCAACATCTACTGCCCGCTTGGCTATCCGCAGTCGGAGGGGGCGTTGCCGGTCGGGAGCCGCTCGACCTGCGGTCGCGACTTTGTCGCGGCCCAACCCGGTATCCCACTGGTCATCGCCAACGCGCCTGGCTCGCTTGAGGGTAGGGCCGGCGGTCAGGATTTTGAGCACTATCGTGACGGCAACATCTACTTGAAGCTAAACTATGATAGCGAAACTTTTACTGTGACCTCAACGAGCGGTTATCAGCTTTTGTTCAATGACTGGGCTGACAACCAGAATTTCAGCAAGGCTGCCAGCGTCTACGCCGGCGAGCACTTTGATTGGGATCAATTTTCTACCGAGGAGCGCCTGACCACCAAGTTCAAAGGACCAGTGAACTTCGCTGGCGGAGTCTATTTTCAGACCACCGCCCTCGATTTTCATCAGAACGTCGATTTTGCTGGGGCGCAGAACAGCGCCGCCGCCCCGCTCAACGAATATGTGGCCTACAACAAGTCGTCTCACACGCGAGGATACACTTATGCGGTGTTTGGCCAGGGCATCTGGGACATCACCCCCGAGCTGGAGCTGACGGCCGGGGCCCGCTACACCCACGAGACCAAGACCTCCTATTTTCGCCAGCCCTACGTCTGGCCAGCGGTCTATTTCTTGTTCGTGCAATATGACCCCGCCAATCCAAGGACCTCGGTCAACGCCAACCAATCGTTCGACAACGTCTCGCCGGAAGTCACCCTTACCTGGAAGCCGACCAAAGACGTTACCCTCTACGGCGCTTACAAGACGGGTTATAAGTCGGGCGGCTTCTCGAACTCGGCCATCCTCTCCACCGGCACGATCCCCGGCGACCTGCAGTTCAAGCCGGAGACCTCGGAGGGTTTCGAATTCGGGGCGAAGACCACCCTGCTCGATCACCAGCTGCGCATCAACGCCGACGTGTTCGATTTCCTGTATTCGAATCTGCAAGTCGACTTCTTCAACACACCTACCTTCAACTACGTGACTCTGAACGCCGCCAGCGCTCGCACCTACGGCGTCGAGGCCACGGTGGACTACGCGCCCAAGGATATTCCCGGTCTGTTGTTCCACTTCGACGGCGCCTACAATGACTCTCACTATGGCCATTTCACCGCGCCATGCTCGCCCGCCGGCCTGACCTTTGAGCAGGGGTGCAACGCCTATCGCAAGGTCGATCCCGCCAACGGCACCTACAGCTTCACTCAAGCCTGCGGCGGCGATGGTCAGCCGGCTACCCCAAACTGCAATTTCATGAACGTCGATGGCCGGCCGACCGCGCTGGCGCCCAAGTGGACCGCCGTGATCGGTGGCCAGTACGAGCGCCCGATCAGCTCCGACCTTAAGCTCGAACTGGCCGTGGATGTCCGCGTCAGCAGCGACTATGTCGCCAATCCCTTCCCGAGCGATCTGGCCTTAAAATATGATCACCAGAGCGCCTATGGCGTAGTGGACGCCGTCCTGACCTTAGCCAGCATCAACCATCATTGGACCGCCTCGGTGATTGGTCGCAATTTGACCAATAGCTTCATCGCCCTGGGCACAGCCGGCCTACCACTCTCCGGGGGCGTTACCGGGTGCAAGACCGCAGTCTGCGGACTGCAGATTATCTCCGACCAGGCCGCCATCGTCGCCAATCCGCGCACGGTGGCGATCCAGCTGAGCTACAAATATTAGAGGAGCGAGCCTGGGGCGGCATAGAGGGGGTCGTCGGGCTTGCGGGCGCCGCGGTTGACCAAGGTGGCGTAAATTCCTTCGTCCCAGCGAGCGGTGGAGGGAACGTTTCTGTTCCAGTCCATCACATAAAGGCGCCGGGCGATACGCCACGCGCCACCGCGCTTTTCCATTAGGTCGAGGTAACGCCCGCCAACCACCATTTCGACAATGCCATCGGGGCCATTCACCTCGTGATAGGCGGTGCAATAAGTCTCCGCCTCTGCCCAGTCGCCATGGGGCGTGACCAGCATGTTGGAGAGGGAATGGAAGGTGCGGTTCATGCCTCTCAGCGCCGCCACCGTAACAACCGCCCATTCATGGGCGTTCTGGACCAAGCGCCCGTATTGGGCGGTGGCGTCGGGCCAGAAGGTCGCCGTCAAGGTCTCCAGGTCGCAGCGGTCGATGCCGCGCGCGTAAAGCGTCAGAACCTCGGCTATAGCCAGGCGGTCGGTGACATCGTTCATAGGGTGCGCAGCCGTTCTCGTTGGCTGGAAAGATCGGCGGCTCCGCGGGCCCCCAGCAGGCTCTCGGGCGAGGCCTTGAGGAAGGAATCCGAAGCTGGATCGTTTCGGGACCAGTCCACCAGTTCGGAGCGGAAAGCGATCTTCCACACCCCGTTCCGGCGTTCATAGCGATCGACATAGCGTCCGGCGATGAACAGGTCGCGGTCCTCGCCATCCCGTTCGATGCGGTGGAAGGCGATAAAATAGACCTCGCCGAAACCAACGTCGCCCTCCAGGTCGATCCGCACTTGGCCGATCATATGATGGTTGGACTTGTGCGGGGTCAGGGCACCCTGGGCGAAGGCCACGAAGCCGTCGGCGTCACCCTTGAAGATGCCATAGTCGGTGGTGGCGTCATCCCAGAACACCGATCGATGAAGAACCGGGTCAAGGCGATCCTGGCCGCGCATGTAGTCGCACAGCCGCTCATGGATCTCCTGCTTTGAGAACAGTTCGTCGAGACGACGGTCCAGGCCGTCGCTCACCCGGCCGCCCCGGAGACGGAAGCCTGGGACAGGAAAGCGTCCAGCGCCTTGTGCAAGTGGCGAACCCGCGCTTCCTGATAGTTGCCGAGGGTTTCGCCTTTCTTCACGGATGCCAAAAAGCCCTTGTACTGCATTGCCAGGTTGTTGGTGTCCTGGTCATAGACGAAGCCCAGGCCGGGGCTCATGCCCGGGGCGTCGGCGTAGGACTGGTCCTCGCGGATTTGGATGGGGTCCGGCGCGCGCGGTATCTCTTCGCCAGGACGGTTCGGCTGAAGGAACAGCAGGTCGAAGATCGTGCGCCCCGGGTCCATGCCATGGGGTCGGAAGCGGTAGATCATCGGCAGGCTGACACCCGCAAACAGGCACATGTTCGGGAACAGGTGGTACTCGATGGAATCCAGCATCTCGCTGTCGGAATAGGCCAACAGGTCCACGCCCCACTGGTCGCCGAGACTACACCTCAGGTGTTCGGCGGCAATGGAACGGGCCAAGCGGCCCTCCGGCACGACGGTTCCATCCGGCGCGCCGCGCATTTTGTCCAGGATCTCCTGCTGCGTTTGAGCGAACGGATAGTGAGGGCTGGGGTGGCCGATGGTGTGGATGAATCGGGAAACATGGTCGCCGAACAGATCGTACTGGGCGTTGGCATCGCCCGCCGTGGCCAACCCCTGGGTATGGGTAGCGTAGACATGATAGGCCTCCAGGAACGCCTCCTGTGCCGCCTTCCAGTTGGTGGCCAGCTCCTTTTGCAAATGCAGCGACACGTGGCGGTTGGACAGATCCCATCCGTCCCTGAAGTGATCGGCTAGCACGCCAAGGTGCTCGGCCAGCGGCGGCGCATCCTTGTCCATATTTATGAACACAAAGCCGCCCCATAGCTCCACCCGCATCTCGGGCAAGCGATAGGCCTCGTCCGTCACGTGCGGAAAGTCCCAGCGGCACGGTATGAATTCAAGCTCGCCGCCCAGGCTCCACGTCCAGCCGTGAAAGGGGCAGCGAAGGCGAGGCGCGAAGCCCCGCGCCGCCGAGGGTTTCAGCTGAGTGCCCCGGTGAAGACAGGCGTTGGGATAGGCCTTGATCTCTTCCGGGGCGCTACGAACCACCAGAATCGAATAGGGTCCCACGTCATAGGTGATGTGGTCGCCCACTTCTGGAATATGCTCCTCGCGGCAGACCCATTGCCAGACCTTGGGCCAGAGGCGCTTGATTTCCAGGTCAAAGAAGGCCGGCGAGGTGTAGCGCTCATAGGGCACGTCCGTGTCGCCCAGGAACTCGTAGGACTGGACGGTAAGCGCTGGCGGTGTCGCCCAGCCGTCGGCCAGGATCAGGTCCCGCGTGCTGGGCCCGGGGCAACGGGCTTCGCCCGGCGCGAGGGGCCGATCGCCGTCCCGAGGGTCGAAGCGATCATCGGCGGCCATTCAACTGGCGATCCAGCGGTCGATGTTCTGGTGAAAATAGCGGACGCGGCGTTCCTGATGAGCCAGGATATCGCGCTTGTAGCCGCGTGAATGCAGGCCCTTCTGGGTGCCGTACCAGACGAACAGATCCTGATCGATGCCAGGGCCCATGGTAACTTCTCCCAGTTTGCCCTGCTGGTGTGGCGCGGGAACCGAGACGTCGACCCATTCGGCCATGCTCTGGGAATAGTACTGGGTCTGGCCTTTAGGGAAGAGGGTCATGTACCACATGTCGAAATAGCACTTTTCCGGATCACTCTCGTGCGGTCGCGCGCGCAGCCAGATGTTGCCGTCGGGCTTGAGGCTGAACGACAGGTTCGGGAAGATCGTATAGTGCCAATGATCAGTAAGCTGGGCGTCATGATAGGTGGAGAAATCGAAGCCCTTTTCGGCCCCGAGCAGACGCTTTTGTCGTTGAAGGGCGAGCCGAATCTCACCGGTTTTGCCGCCCCGGAAGTCATCGGGGTTCATGCCCCAGAACTTCATTTCGTTTTCCAGATAGCTTAGGGTCTCGTCCTCGCCTCCTTGCAAGGTCTTGGTGGGTCCGGCGCCCGGCATAAGCATCCGGCAATGGCCGCTAGTGTAAAGGTCGAACTGGCTGTTGTCGTAGGCGTATTCCATCACAAACTTGGTCTGGGGGTGGACGAAGGGGACGTGGTAGGACTCATTGAAATTGTCCTGGACCAGCTTCCAGTTGAAGTCCCCCTCCAGGGTCACCCAGTGGGTGCGGACCATGTCCTCCATCGGGTAAGTGTCGATCTGGTCGGCGATAGGCTGCATGTAGGAGCGTAAGGACATGCAATCCGGGTCCATGTTGTACCAGACGAAACCGGCCCAGGTTTCGCAGGGAATTTCCACCAGATTGGCCTTCCCGCAGGGGCTGCCGTGGATGAAATCCGCCTCGTCGGGCACCACCCGCAAGGTTCCTTTCAGATCGTAGGTCCAGCCGTGATAGCGGCAGGTCAGGCGCCTGGAGTGGCCCTGTTCCTCGCCCATCAGCAACATGCCCCGGTGCTGGCAGACATTGTAGAAGGCTCGCGTCTGGCCATCGTCACCGCGCACGCAGAGAATCACCTCCGGACCGAGGGAGGTGGTGATATAATCGCCGGGCTTGGTCAGCTGCCCAGCCACGCCGGCGATCTGCCAAGTCTTAGTCCAGATTTTGTCCCACTCACGCTGGGCGAAATCCTTGGCGTAGTAACGCTCCGGCGTGATCGGCCGGTCGTCCAAGGTTGGATCAGGGGTTTGGGAAATGTCGGCGAGGTCACGCGGCGCGGCGTTGAGATGGTCAAGCGTCTCTGACATGGCGTTTCCCTGGGCGTTTTTCTGGCGCGGCGGATACGAAAGTTATAAATCCAAGTGACAGCGTCTGGACAAAAAAAGCAAGTCCGATGAAACTGGTGTCCTACCCAGTTTGAAGGGGCCCATGGTCAAGCTGAAACTCGTTCCACCCGCTCAGTCGCCGCCATCGAATGGACGGCGCGGGGCCACAGCGCGGCGCATGACCAATAAGAGCGAGCAGACCCGCCTGCTGATCCTCGAAGCGGCGGTGGATTCGGTGAATCAGTTCGGGATCCGAGGCGCCAATCTGGCCCGCGTCGCCGAGGTCGCCGGAGTGACGCGCGGGTGCCTGCAATACTATTTCATGACCAGCGAGGAGGTGCTGATCGCCATGGCCCGCCATGTGGCCAGGTGCACATGGGAGACCTATGAGGCGCAGGCGATGAACCCACCGGATGGGCGCGATCTGATCGAATTCGCGATCGATCTGGTCGGTAGCCCATCGACCGACCGCTATCGGGTCACCCAACTGGAACTGTTGACTGCAGCCCGGACGATGCCGGTTCTGCGGCCGGTTCTCGAGGAAACGGCGCGGCTTGTGGAGGAACAGTCCAAACGCTTTACCGCCAAGCTGTTCGGTAACGCCGCCCTGGCCGACACGCCGCAATTTCGCGCCGCCCGGGACCTGACCGCCCTGGTCAACGATTGGATGTTCATCAAGATCTTCCCCGATGAGCGAGAGGAGCGGATCGCTGAGGTGCGCGCCGCCCTGCGCATCACCCTGCACACCCTATGGCGGATTCCCAGTCTGAACAGCGAGCCCGCGGTCGTCAAACCCCGTATCCGCATCAAGGCCGGCGGCCGCGCGCGGTCGGGAATCACGGAAGATTAATCGAGATCAATTAAAATCACTTGCGTCGGCTTTCGACGTGCGTGATCTTTATAGTGGCGAGGCGCGCGGATTGGAAGCGTCCAGGAGGCAGCAGGGCGTGACCGCGGATTCGGTAAGGGAACTTCTCGACAAACAAGCCTGTGTCGAACTGGTATATCGCTTGGCCCGGGCCATCGACCGATGTGATGAGGCCCTGTTGCGTTCGCTGTTTCACCCCGATGCCACCGACGACCATGGGGTGTTCCACGGCACGGCGTCCGGCTTCGCCGACTGGGTGATGCCGGTGTTGCATGGCATGAAGCGCACCCAGCATTGCATCGCCAACGTGTTGATCGAGGTCAACGTCGACGTGGCCTTCGGTGAAAGCTATTTCACCGCGCATCACGCCCTGCCCAACTCGGAGGGGCCGGACACCTATATGGTCGCCGCGGGGCGCTATCTGGATCGCTTCGAGCGGCGAAACGGCCAATGGCGGTTTGCTCACCGCCAAGCCTGCTATGACTGGAACGCGCAGGCCCCGTCCACCGACAGCTGGAAACGAGACGCCATGGCGGGCTGGACGTTCGGCGAGCGCGGCGAGGGCGACGCGTCTTATACCAATTCGCAGGCCAGCTGAACCCAGGCCCGCGGGCCTGAGCTTGATCGAAGGAGAAACGGGACAATATGGGACGACTAGAGGGCAAGATCGCGATCGTTACTGGAGCGGCCAAGGGCCTGGGCGAGGCAGACGCGCGGTTGATGGCCCAGGAGGGCGCGCGCGTGATTCTGACCGACGTTGATGAGGCCAACGGCGGTCGGGTGGCCTCGGAAATCGGCGCGGCGGCACGGTTCGTGCGCCAGGACGTCCGCGATGAGGACGGCTGGAGGGCGCTGATCGCCGATGTCATGTCAATTGAGGGCCGGCTAGATGTGCTGGTCAATAACGCCGGGGTAGTGGAGGCCGGCAACGTCGAAAACACCTCGGCGGAGGACTGGCGCTTTGTGATGGCCGTCAGCGCCGACGGCACATTCTTCGGCTGCAAGCACGCCATACCCGCCATGAAGACTTCGGGCGGCGGATCGATCATCAACATGGCGTCGGTCGCCTCGATCGACGGCCACCATACGGTGTTTGCCTATTGCGCGGCCAAGGGCGCGGTCGAGTCCCTCACGCGGGCCGTGGCGGTGCATTGCACCCAGAGCGGTCTGCCGATCCGCTGCAATTCGATTCATCCGGCCGGTATCGACACCCCGATGGTGCGAGGTATGGGCGGTAAGCTGACCGCGGCCGGCATGCTGCCCCCGGCCGATCCGGACGCGCGCCCGGGACCGACGACACCCCTAGGCGCCGCCAACGACATCGCCTGGGCCGTGGTCTATCTGGCGTCAGACGAGTCGCGGTTCGTCAGCGGCCAGAAGATGGTCGTCGATAATACCCTGACCGTCACCCCGAGTTTCGTGCCACACAGGGCCGGCTGATGAGCGCCGCCGAACCCGCCTTCGCCGGCCCGGCCGAAGATCGTCTGGCGATCCGCGAACGGATCGAGGCCTATAGCGATGCAGTGTTCCGTCATGACGCCGAAGACTGGATCGCGTGCTGGGCCGAGAACGCCGTCTGGCGCCTGCCGGGCATAGATGTCGTCGGCCGGCCGCAGATCAAGGCCGCCTGGCAAGGCGCGATGGCCGGCTTCACCCTGGCGGCGTTCTTCGCCACCCCCGGCTCGATCCGCGTTTCGGGGCATGAGGCGACCGCGAAAGTATACACTCAGGAATTCCTTTTGCTGGTGGCCGGTGGCGCGCGCCGCATTGTCGGCGCCTATGACGATGCACTGGTGAAGCAGGACGGCGCCTGGCTGTTCGCCCGTCGCGCCTACCATATTCTCCACGACGAAAAGGCCTGAAAACCCAATGCCGATCGTCATTTCCGGTGAGATCGATCTCGCGCCCGAGGCCCGCGAAATGGCCCTGCTGGACGCTAGGCCGCTGATCGAGGCTGCTTTGGCCGAGAAAGGCTGTGTCCACTACGCCTGGACCGCCGATCTGAGTTTGCCCGGCCGCGTGCATGTGTTCGAGGAGTGGGAGACCGAGGCCGATCTTGCCTATCACCTCTCGGCTGAGCCCTATCGCAACATGGCCGGTCATCTGGCCGGCGTCGGCATCAAGTCCGCCGTCACTCGTAAATACCGCGTCGACCTGATCGAGCCGGTCTACGATCCGGAGGGCAAGCCCCGCGCCGACTTCTTTACCGCCGTTCAAGGATAACCCTCATGAACAAGGTTCTCGATCGCTCCGAGCTTGAAGCCATGGTCAAGGCGGGCATGGTCCACGCCAAGGCCCACACCATCGAGAAGGCGGCGGGTGTGTTGAAACTGCCGGCCCGGAATTACTATGACCCAGCGATTTTCGAGGCTGAGGTCTCCAGGATTTTTCGCCGGGTCCCGCTGCTGCTGGCCGTCACCGCCGAAATGCCCAAAGCCGGCGACTTCAAGACCGTCGACGCCGCGGGTGTGCCCGTTCTGTTGACGCGGGGCCAGGACGGCGAGGTGCGCGCCTTCGTCAATTCCTGCAGCCATCGGGGGACCGCAGTCGCCACAGAGCCCACCGGTAACGCACGGCGCTTTGTTTGCCCCTATCACGGCTGGACCTTCACCCAGAAGGGAGAACTGATGGGCATCGCCTCGGCCGAGGATTTCGGCCAGATCGACAAATCCTGCTACGGCCTAATTCCCCTGCGGGTTACCGAACGCGCCGGTCTGATCTGGGGAATCATCGACCCAAAGTCCACCTTGAGCTTTGACGCCTTTCTGGCGGGCTATGACAACCTGCTCGCCCACTTCGGCTTCGAGGACTGGCATTTCTTCGAGAGTCGGGTTCTGCCCGGACCGAACTGGAAAATCGCCTACGACGGCTATTTGGATTTCTATCACCTGCCGGTTCTGCACAAGAATACCTTCGGCGAGGCTATGCCCAACCAGGCCAACTACTATTCGTGGGGGCCGCACACCCGCGTCCAGGCGCCCGGCCGCGACCTCCTCGACCTGGACGAAACGCCGCAAGCTGACTGGAGCGTGGAAGACATGCTCAAGGGAGTCTGGACAATTTTCCCCCACGTTTCAATCGCCAGCTTCCAGGGCGGCGGCCGGGCGGTGATGATCTCGCAGTTGCTGCCCGGGGCCAAGGTGGGCGAATCGTTCACCACGCAGATGTATCTGTTGGAGAAAGCCCCGACTCCAGAACAGGCTGAGGAAGCCCATGCCCAGTTCAAGTTCCTGGAGCATGTAGTTCGCGACGAAGACTACAGCACCGGCTTTCGTCAGCAGGTCGCCCTGAAGAACGGCGGCCGAAACCATGTACTTTTCGGCGAGAACGAGGGCGGCGCCCAGCGCTTCCATCAGTGGGTGGATCGGGTGATCCACACCGAGGACGACCAACTCGAAGCCCTGTTCGCGGCGGGCTGATCACTTCATGAGTAGACTGAACGACAAAGTTGCACTGATCACCGGTGGCGCTTCGGGGATCGGCGCGGCCACGGCCCGACGGTTCGCCGCCGAGGGGGCCCGGGTCATCGTTGCCGATGTCCAGTCCGATCTGGGCCAAGCAGTGGCCGCCGAAATCGACGGGGTATTCCTGCATCTGGATGTGGCTCACGAGCCGGACTGGCGAAAGGCCGCCGGCAAAATCCATGATCGCTACGATCGGCTCGACGTGCTGTTCAACAACGCTGGCATCGTCTGCGGTCAGTCGATCGAGGACGTAGACCTGGCTACCTGGAACCGTGTGATCGGCATCAATCTCACCGGGGTGATGCTGGGATGCCAGACCGGCATACGGCTGATGAAAGCCAATCCGGGCGGACCCAGCGGCAGCCTGATCAATACCGCCTCTACGGCAGCCTACGGCGCTCTGCCCGGCGATGTCGCCTATTCTTCGACCAAGAGCGCGGTGCGGCTGTTGACCAAAGCCGTGGCCGTGCACTGCGCCCGGGCCGGCTACGGCATACGATGCAACTCCCTTCACCCCGGCGCCACCGACACGCCGATCCTCGCCCCCGCCCTTCAGGCGGCGCCCCAGATGATCTCAGTATTCAACGCCATGTCGCCCATGGGCCGGATGGGGCGGCCCGAGGAGATTGCCGCGATGGCGGTGTTCCTGGCCTCCGACGAGTCCAGCTATGTCACGGGCGCCGAGATGCTGGTGGACGGCGGCATGATGGCCAGTCACCCCGGCATCTGAACCCACATAAATCCATTCAACATTCAAGGAGTCGGGTCATGGGTCGTCTGCAAGGCAAGGGAGCGGTAGTGCTGGGCGCGGCCGGCGCCGGCAACATGGGCCAGATGATTGCCAAGCGGCTCGCCGATGAGGGCGCCAAGGTGCTGGTGGCCGGGCGCAAGGACGATGAGCTGGCGCGCTTCGCCAGCGAGATCGGTGGGGAATGGGCCCATTGTGATATCACCAAGCGCGGCGAGGTGTTCGCCATGGCGGCGGCGGCGAAGGAAAAACTGGGAAACGTCCAGATTGGCGTCAACGCCACCGGTTGGGGTTTCTTGAAGCCCTTCCTGGACAACACCCAGGAGGAACTGGAGGCCATGACGGCCCTACAGTTCATCGGCCCCTTCTATTTCTACCAGGCCATGATCGGGGCGATGGACCAGGGCGGCTCGATCATCCAGATCAGCTCCGCCACAGCGACGATCATGCTCAATGACCACGCCGCCTACATGGGTGCCAAGGCCGGCGCCGATCATGTAATCCGTTGCATCGCTAATGAATTTGGGGCCAAGGGCATCCGGGCCAATTCGATTTCGCCCGGCCTCACCGACACACCGATGACCGCTGGCGCGAAACAAACTCCCGGCGTCTACGAAGCCTTCGCCTCGGCCTATCCGCTCGGGCGCATCGGCACCTCCGACGACATCGCCGCCGCCGCCGTCTGGCTGGCCAGCGACGAGTGTTTCATGACCGGTCAGAACCTGCAGGTGAACGGCGGCCTGACTCTGCGTCGCAATCCAACGCGCGAGGAGATCACCGCCTCGGTGATGGCGGCGATGCAGGCGGGGTAGGCTACCGCCCCCGCGCCGCTTCGCCTTCGGCGATGTAGCGTTCGATCATGTGGTGCATGTGGCGAATTCGCATCTCGCTGTACTTCCCGAAATGCACCAGACCGTTGCCCGAGGCGTGCAGACCTTCCTGAACGTAAGGCAGGTTGCCCATGTCCTGTTCGAAGATGCCCGCTAAGCCGCCGAGTTCAGTCGCTTCGCTCCAGGCGTCGTCTATCCCTAGCTCATGCACGGGAACCGGCTTGGGGCGGGGGCCCTCCTTCGGGATGCGCTTCAGCATGATCACATCCATGATCCCACTTTCTGGATCGCGGCCGTTCGGACGCCAGCGATAGACCAGATTGGGGTTGTAGCCGGCCCAGAAGCTCATGTGCGGCCAGACGTTGTAGAGCAGCGCGTCACCCAATTCGGCGTCCGAACATTCCGAATAGTCGTGGCCATCCTCGGCGCTCAAAGCGTTACGCTGCTGCTGGGCGGCGAAGGCGCGCGCCGAAACACCATCGGGCACCTGAGACTGGCCCTCCTCGAAGCCGCGGCGGCGGTTGCCGCCACCCTGGCCGCCCATCGCCTGAATGATCTCGGTCGGCGTGTAGTTCTTGTCGTTGACAAAGGGGCTCGGGACTCCGGACGCCGAGAACTGGCGCGAAACGAAATCGTCGAAGATGTCGTACTGGCTGTTGGCGTCGGCCAGGAATGGCAGAATCTGGGGGTGGGTGGTGACCGAGTGATGGCTCTCCATGAACGCCTCGGCCAGAACCTTCCAGTTGCAGCGCACCACCTTGGAGACATGGATGGCCTTGTAGCGGCCTGGATAATCGTAGCGCTCGAAGTGCTCCGCCAGAGTGCCCAGCGTGTCCATAAGCGGCTTGGCGTTGGGGTCCATATTGATGAACACGAAACCGCCCCAAGTTCCCACCCGGGCCTGGGGCAGGTTCATGTCGCGGCCTTCCCATTGCGGGAAATCCCAGCCGATGGGGTTGTCCTTGAACGTGCCGTCGGTATTCCAAGCTATGCCGTGATAGGGGCAGCGGAACTCGTCCTTGCAGCCGTTCAGCGTCACCAGCTTACGGCCGCGATGCAGACAAGTGTTGTAAAAGGCCTTAATTTCATCGGCAGCCGTGCGCGTTACGATCAACGACTTGCCAACGATCTCATAAATCACATAGTCGCCGACCTTGGGGATTTCCTCTTCCCGACAGGCCATTTGCCAAATCTTCGACCAGACGTGGTCGACTTCCTTCTGGAAATATTCCGGGCTGAAATAACGCGAGGCGGGAACCGGGTCGACGCCGACATCGGGAACGGGTCCCTGACGAAGGTGGTCGGGAACCGGCCGCGTGTCGCGGCAGAGGATATCCTCATAGGATTCCGAAGGGTGTCGATCTGGCCGGTAAGGGCTGTGGGATCCGTCCATCCGCTTTGTCCTTAAGCTTCCAAAATAGCCACGGCCGACAGGCCGGGCGCGCCATAAACCTGGCTGTAAGCGAGCTTGGCGTTCGCCACCTGGCGGCCCTCGGCGCGCCCACGCAGTTGCTGAACGTTTTCATAGACCTGTCGCAGGCCAGACGCCCCGATCGGCTCCCCGCAAGCCAGGCAACCGCCATCCGTGTTGACCGGCAACCGACCGGTCAGGCTGGTGGCGCCATCGGTTAGCCAGGCCTCCTGTTCGCCGTCGGCGCAGAAGCCATTCTCCGCCATGTGCATGATCTCGGCGCCTGATTCAGTATCCTGGATCTGGGCCACATGGATCTCATCGGGGCCGACGCCGGCCATCTCATAGGCGGCTTTGGACGCCAGTACCGTCGGCGCGACGCCGCGCTCCACATCCAGAGAGGGAGCGAAAACCTCAAACGAGCCGCGGGGGCGGGTGCGCACCGCCGCACCCCGCATCTTCGGTCCGGTCAGGCCAAGCTCACGCATCTTTCTGTCCGACGCCAGGATCATGGCGACGCCGCCTTCGGCCGGCGAGCAGAACATGAACTTGGTCAGAGGATCGGAAACCATCTGACTGTTGAGAACCGTGTCCAGGTCTACGGGATCACGCCGCCAAGCGTGTGGCGTCAGGGCGCCATTCTCAAAAGCCTTGACCGCCACGCGGCCCAGGCTGGTGTTACTTATGCCATGCATGTCCATATAGCGGCGGATTTTCATGGCGAAGAACTGGGTAGTCAGCATCATGCCGGTCTCGCCATACCACATCGGCAGGCCCGAGGCCTCCGGATCGGCGTTGAAGGCTCCGCGGGGGTGTTTGTCGAAGCCGAGAACGACACCGATGTCGAACTCCCCCGATTTGATCGCCCAGTAGCCCGACAGCAGCGACGAACCGCCAGTCGCGCAGCCGTTGGAGATATTGATGAACTGCACACCGGTCAGGCCCAACCTCGGTAGGGCGGCGTCGGCGCTGCCCGCCGCCGAGGAGCCGCCGAAAGCGAATTGCATGTCGGCCCAATCGACGCCGGCGTCGGCAAGAGCTTCGCGCACGGCGAAAACGCCCTGGTCCAGACCAGTCATGTCCGGCGTGCGGCCGAAGGCGTGAATTCCGGCGCCAACGATATGAACATCCGTCATCTTGAATCTAGCTCCAGAGGTTTCAAACAGGGTCGGGTTTCAAACAGGGCGAAAGGCGTAGGTGGTCACGTCGCCACGCGTCGACGTGGGAAACGCCTCAAGCGCCACCCTCATCGGCAGCCCGATCTTCAGAGTGGAGGGATCATCGACGAGGATGCGGCCCTCGACGATCACCTCGCCAGGAAACTCCACATAGCCAACCGCGAAGGGTTTGAAGCTCTTGTCGTCGTCGGCGCCGATATAAGGAGGCGTCTTTGGGCGGAAACGTTGGACGGTGTAAGACCAAAGCCTACCCTCCAGCGCCAGCCCCACGGCCTCATAGAGCGCCGCCTCGGGACCCCTCGGCATGGGAAACCGCATCTCGCCATCGGCCTTGCGCCGCCCGGCGATCAAGGTAATTCCGTCGGAACCTTCAAGGAACAGACCGTCCGCAACGGCAACGCTCATGACCGAACCTCCCGACTTTGCCACCCCACGATCACAATAGAGCGTCCTTAAAAAAAGTCATCCTTGTTTGTTTAAGAAATCGGTGTCGATTTCAAGATTTTTCGCGCCGTGCCCATGAAAGCGCCTCCGGAGAGGCGGCCCAGCGGATCGCGTTCTCGACCAGCCGCCGGTAGTGAGGGTTCTCATAGGTCGACGGGCCGTCGCCGGGCTGGAGATAGACCAGCGGACTGCGCCGCGCGCGCTTGGTCCAACCGACCAGATTCGAGCCATCTGCATGGTTCCATCCCGTGTTGGAGAACATTGAGCCGTTCACCGCGAGCGCGGCGGAATAGAATCGGTCCCTGGTGAAGCCCGCTCCTGAGGACAGCAAGGGTTGGACCAGATCCTCGAACACCTCGCCCAGATAAAGCTCGTCGGTAAGGGTGAACCGATCCGGCAGGCCGGCGACAACCGGATGGATGGGATCAAGCACCGAGACCTCATGCTCGACATCGTGACGATAGCCGGAATCGTGGCGCTCGGACCCGCGCAAAGGCCCGGCGCGATAAAGAAAGCGACCACCAAGCAGCTCGGCGTATTCCGGCCAAGCTGGCCAGCCGGCGATCGCGTGGTGCAAGGCGACGACACCTTTGCCCTGGTCGAGCAGGGCAAGAAAGCCGGCCACGAAATCGGGATCGGGCTCCACATAGCCAGGCCGCTCCGGTGCGGCGAAGTCGAGGCCCGGCATGTCATAGAGCACCAGGGCGTCGAAGCCCTTCATGCCGTCCGGATTCATCAGCTTTTGGGCCGCCGGCTGCTCCACCAACGAACAGGCGATCCCGGGCAGATTATCGAACATCGCCATGAAGGCGTCGCGCTCGTAAGGGTGTCCCTTGGCTGCCACCAGCACATTCAGGGGTAGGCCATAGCGGATGGCTGGCATCTGGCAGTCTCTAGAGTTTCAGCAGCTGTTTGCCGAAATTTTCGCCCTGAAACAGCCGCCGCAAAGCCATCGGCGCGTTCTCCAGGCCGTGCTGTATGTCTTCCTTATAGCGCAGCTCGCCGGCACGGATCCATTCCACCAAGCGCCCCCGCGCCCACGGGAACTCGGCCTGGAAGTCGGTGAGGATGAAGCCTTCCATTGAGGCGCGCTTGAAGATCAGGTTGAAATAATTCTCCGGTCCGGCCGGCATCTTGCCCAACTCATAGCGAGAGATGCCGCCGCATACGACCACCCGTGCGTGCATTGCCAGCTGGGCCAGCAGGCTGTTGAAGACCGGACCACCGACATTGTCCCACAGCACATCAATGCCGTCCGGCGCGGCTGCGTGGGCCTGAGCGCGGATATCACCGGCCTTGTAGTCGATGGCCGCGTCGAAACCAAGTTCATCAACCAGCCACGCGCACTTGGCCGGGCCGCCGGCCACGCCGACCACGCGGCATCCGGCCAGCTTCCCCAGCTGGCCCACCACTGAACCGGTGGCGCCGGCCGCGCCGGTCACCACCAGGGTGTCGCCCAGAAACGGCTTGCCGATCTTGTTGAGGCCAAAGAAGGCGGTCAGACCCGTGGTGCCGAGCACGCCCAGATTGGCGGTTAGCAGGTCGTCGTCGGCGACCCTCAGCAGTTCCTTGGCCGGCAGGACGGCGTATTCCTGCCAGCGCAGCATGCCGGTGACCTTGTCGCCGGGCGCGAAGCTGGCTGAACCGGACGCCACGACCTCGCCCAGCCCGCCGCCGCGCATCACCTCACCGATCTCGGTGGGAGCGACATAGCCGCCGATGTTCTCCATCCAGCCCTTCTGGGCGGGATCGAAGGCTAGGTAGAGTGTCTTGACCAGCACCTCACCCTCGCCGGGTTGAACGACCGGGACCTCCACCAGCTTGAAGTCGTCATCGATCAGACTGCGGCCGTTGGGCCGGCCGTTGATTAGCCATTGGCGATTGGTCAGGGTCATGAACGCTTCCAGATTAAAGTGTGGGAGTATGAGGGCTAACCTAGCCGTCGGAACGGACCGGAGCCGTCCCAACCGCGCGCGGCGTCACGCATCATCGCGAAGAACGCGCGACTGCCGGGACCGGGTTTGAGGATTTCGACCATTGTGCCGGGGCCGCCACCGGTGTCGACATAGATCACTTCGCCACCGCCCGCCACCAGGCCCTCCTGGGCCACGACGGCGCCAGACCCGACGCAGACGGCGCGAGCGTGGGTCATGTCGTCGACCAGAATGCAGACATGCTGCAGACCCTCACGGCCCTCGTCGCGCCAGGCCTTGTAGATCGAGGGTGCGTCATTGTGCTGGCGGATCAACTCGATCTGCATGTCGCCCCAGTAGCCAAGCGCCATGGAGAAATCGATGTCGGAGGGCGCGCCGCGATATTTCACTCCCTCCAGCTTGACGTGGTCGAGGGCGAAGAACGGGCCGGCGCCCATCACTTCGACCCAATGTTTCAACGCGGCGTCAAAGTCGGCCGGCACATAGGCCAGCTGCATGATATCGCCGAGGTCGGTGATCTGCGGCGTGCGGGTCATTCGGCCGCCTCGCGCAGCGGCGCCTTGGTGACGGCCACTGGCGGCAACGGCATGCCGATAGCGCCGGCGAGCGCCCGATGGACGTTCTGCAGGCTGAGTTCCTGACGTCCGTAGACCACGCTGGATCCGGCCGGGAGGGCGAGCAGGTTCCGGTAACCTTCGGCGGAGACCACATAGTCCTCGGTGCGCACGACATGGGCGGTGGAGTCCCAAGCGTCCTCAACCTCCTTGCGGTACTCGTCGTTCTTCACCCCGCCCGGCGCATAGATGGTTTTGTAGGTCTTGGTTTCGCCCGGAGTTTCGCCGGGAAAGTGGCGGAAGGTGGTGTAGTACCGCTTGCCGGGAGAAACGCTGCCGGCGAACAGAATGGTATTGGGAAAGATGTAGTGGATACCGCCGAGGGCGTCATCGACGCCCCACTCCGCTTCGGGGCGACTGGCCCAACTCTCCATGTCCCGCGCGACGAACAGCACGCGGTGGTGCGGTCCGAAACTGTCATAGACGGTGATGTCGTTACGGAAGTAGGGCGCGAGGGTCTGTTTGTGCAGGGCGGCGAAATGGTAGCCCTCGCCATAGGTGTCGAGCGCATACTTCCAGTTGGATGCCACCGGCAGGACGCCGTCCTTGACCCGCTCGGCCTTTCCCAGTTCCAGCAGTTCAAGTTGAGGCCCGAAGTCGCCGAGATGGGCGTCGATGTCCATCGCCGAGCCGGGCGTCGCCTGGACGAACACTAGGCCGTAACGTTCGGCGGCGGGCACGGCGATCAGATGACCATTCTGGGTCAGGACGCTGGCGCCCTCCGCGTCGATGAACCGTTCCGCTTCGGGGACAGCGGCCAGCTTGCCATCCACGGCGTACGACCAGCCGTGGAACCAGCAGGTGAACAGGTTAGCCTTGCCTTCAGTCTCGCGAACCAGCCGTGCGCCGCGATGCAGACAGACGTTCAGGAAAGCGCGCACCTCGCCGTCGCGCCCGCGAACCACGACGATCGGAACGCCGGTCTCGTCAAAGGTGCGGAACTGGCCCGGCTCCCGGATTTCGTTCGACAGACAGGCGACCACTGGTGTCTCGCGAAACAGGACCTGGCGTTCGGCGGCGTGCCGGGCGGGGTCGGTATAGACCGAGACGTCGTTGCGCATCGCCGCCGGGGCCAGATCGCTGGTTCCACCGCGGATATGTTCGACGATGCGGCGGCCCAGCCCAAGCCGCGTCTGGTGCAGGCGTTCGGCGAAGGACTCTGTCATGGCGTAATCCCCAGTCGCTCGCGATCCCGATGGGATCATGCGTAGCCGAAGACGGCCCTGGCCGCCGCTTCGATCCGGCGGGGATTGGGCATGTATTCATCTTCGAGATTGGGGGCGAAGGGCACCGGGGTATGGGGGCAAGTCACCTTGCCGATCGGCGCCTTGAGCGAGCGAAAGCCCTTTTCGGCCACCATTGAGGCGATATCGGCGGCAAGGCCGCAACGCGGCGGGCTTTCGTCGATGATCACCAGACGGCCGGTCTTGGCGACGCTGTCCAGGATCGCATCCTCGTCCAGCGGGGAAGTAGTGCGCGGGTCGATCACCTCGACGCTGATTCCGTCCTTGGCCAGGGTCGCGGCCACCGTCATCGCCCGGGGAACCATGGCCCCGAAGGCGACGAAGGTCAGGTCCTTGCCCTCGCGGACAATATTGGCCTCGCCGAAGGGAACCCGATACGCCTCATCCGGAACCTCGCCCTCCATACCGTAGAGCAGCTTAGATTCCATGAAGATCACCGGGTCGTCGTCACGGATGGCGTTGATCAGCAGGCCCTTGGCGTCATAGGGATTGGCGGGCATGACGACCTTGAGGCCAGGGACCATGGTGAACAGCGGGTGCATAGTCTGGCTGTGTTGGGCGCCGCCGCGCAGGCCGGCGCCGATGGCGGTGCGGATCACCATCGGGGTCTTGGCCTTGCCGCCGAACATGTAGCGGAACTTCGCGGCCTGATTATAGATCTGGTCGAAACAGACGCCGACGAAATCGACGAACATGATCTCGGCCACCGGCCGCATGCCGGTCACCGCGGCGCCCGAGGCGGCGCCGATGATCGCGCTCTCGCTGATCGGGGTGTCCAGGACACGCTCGGGACCGAATTCGGTGTAGAGGCCCTTGGTCAGGCCGAACACGCCGCCGACCCCTCCGGTGTCTCCGGAAGCGCCATGGCCGCCGGCCACATCCTCGCCAATGATGATCACATTGGCATCACGGCGCATCTCCTGTCGAAGGGCCTCGTTGATCGCCTGGCTGTAGGTTTTCTTTGACATTTCAATACCTGACGTAGACGTCTGTTTCGAGCGTGTTGATGTTGGGGCGGTCGGCCGCCATAGCCTGTCCCACCGCGTCCTCCACTTCGGCCAGCACCTCCCGCTCGATGGCGTCGAGATCAGCATGCTCAAGCACGCCGGCCTCCGTGACGCCGGTGCGGAAACGCGGCAGCGGATCGTTGGCCCTGGCCTGGACGAGTTCCTCCGGCAGCCGATAGCCCTGTGGATCACCGATGAAGTGGCCGAGAAAGCGCGAGCAGACGATCTCCAGGGCATAAGGACCTTCTCCGGCCCGACCACGCTCA
>JAYVYH010000200.1:0-9508 GCA_043784385.1 Caulobacteraceae bacterium
CATGGCCCGCGATGGCCGCGCGCGCACGGTCGTCACGGTGTCCACACCGCTGGGCGGCGCCATTCAGACACTCGATGTGCGCCAGGGCATGACGGTGAGTATGGGTCAGACCCTGGCCCAGGTCTCGGGGCTCGGTTCAGTCTGGCTGAACGCTGCCGTGCCGGAGGCCATGGCGGGCCAGGTGCGCGTGGGGCGACCGGCCCGAGCCGAGCTCACCGCCTTCCCGGGTGAAGTCTTCACCGGCCGGGTGACGGCGATCCTGCCCACCGCCCAGGCCGACAGCCGCACTCTGCAAGTCCGTGTCGAGCTGGCGAATCGCGGCGGACGACTGCGGCCCGGGATGTTCGCCATCGTCCACCTCGACGGCGGGGCCGGTCCGGCGCTGTTCGTGCCGTCCGAGGCGGTGATCCGCACCGGTAAGCGGACGCTGGTGATGACCGCCGGCGAGGGTGGCCAATTTCAGCCGGTCGAGGTCCGGACCGGACGCGAGAACGCGGGCCGCACGGAGATTCTGGCGGGATTGGATGAAGGCCAGAAGGTGGTGGCGTCAGGACAGTTCCTGATCGACTCCGAGGCCAGCCTGGCCGGCCTGCAGGCCACGCCGCTCCATCCGGCCAGCGGCGCGCGATGATCGCCGCCCTGATCCGGTTTTCGGTCCGCCACCGGTTGTTCGTGGTCATCGCCGCCCTGGCGCTGCTGGCCGCCGGCGTGCTGGCCGTGCGCTCGACGCCCGTCGACGCGCTGCCGGACTTGTCGGATGTGCAGGTGATAATCCGCACGCCCTATCCAGGTCAGGCGCCGCAAATCGTCGAGAACCAGGTCACCTATCCGCTGGCCACCACCATGCTGTCGGTCCCCGGCGCCAAGACCGTGCGCGGCTATTCCTTCTTTGGCGACAGCTTCGTCTACGTGCTGTTCGAGGATGGAACCGACCTCTACTGGGCCCGCTCGCGGGTTCTGGAATATCTCAACCAGGTACAGGGCCGGCTGCCGGAGACCACCAAACCGGCGCTGGGGCCGGACGCCACCGGCGTCGGCTGGGTCTATGAATACGCCCTGGTCGATCGCACCGGTCGGCACGACCTCTCCGAACTTCGGTCCTTGCAGGACTGGTTCCTGCGCTATGAACTGAAGACCCTGCCGGGCGTCGCCGAGGTCGCTTCGATCGGCGGCATGGTCAAGCAGTATCAGGTGGTGCTCGACCCGGTGAAGCTGGCCGCCTACGGGGTCACCCACCAGCAGGTGGTCGCCGCTATTCAAGCCGCCAACCAGGAGACCGGCGGCTCGGTGCTGGAACTGGCCGAAGCGGAATATATGGTCCGCGCCTCGGGTTATCTGAAGACGCTGGACGACTTCCGCGCCATCCCGCTGAAGACCGCCATGGGTGGTGTTCCCGTCCGGCTGGGCGACGTGGCCACGATCCAGATCGGCCCGGAAATGCGCCGGGGCGTCGCCGAACTCAACGGCGAGGGCGAGGTGGCCGGCGGCGTGGTGATTCTGCGCTCGGGCAAGAACGCGCGTGAGACCATCGCGGCGGTCAAGGACAAGCTCGGCGAGCTGAAAAACAGCCTGCCGGCCGGCGTCGAGATCGTGCCGACCTATGACCGCTCCCAGCTGATCGACCGCTCGATCGGCAATCTGCGCGAAAAGCTGATCGAGGAGTTCATCATCGTCGCCCTGGTCTGTGTGCTGTTTCTCGGGCATGCGCGTTCGGCCCTGGTGGCCATCCTGACCCTGCCACTGGGCGTTCTGGCGGCGCTGCTGGTGATGAGGGCGCAGGGCGTCAACGCCAACATAATGTCGCTGGGCGGTATCGCCATCGCCATCGGCGCCATGGTCGACGCCGCCGTGGTGATGATCGAGAACGCCCACAAGAAGATCGAACGCTGGGAGGCCGCCCATCCGGCCGGGCGCCTCGACGGCGAGAACCGGTGGAACCTGATCACCGAGGCCGCCACCGAGGTCGGGCCGGCGCTGTTCCTCAGCCTGATCATCATCACCCTGAGCTTCGTGCCGGTGTTCTCGCTTCAGGGCCAGGAGGGCCGGCTGTTCGCGCCGCTGGCCTTCACCAAGAGCTACGCCATGGCGGGCGCCGCGATCCTTTCGGTCACCCTGGTCCCGGTGCTGATGGGCTGGCTGATCCGGGGCCGCATCCCGGCCGAGGGCGCCAATCCGCTCAACCGCTGGCTCGCGGCGGCCTATCGGCCCGTCCTCGACTGGGTGATGCGCCGACCCCGAACGACGCTGATCGTGGCGGTCATGGCGTTCGCCACCACGGCCTGGCCACTCACCCATCTAGGTGGCGAGTTCATGCCGCAGCTCAACGAGGGCGACCTGCTCTACATGCCCTCGGCCCTACCGGGGCTCTCCGTCGCCAAGGCGTCCGAATTGCTTCAACAGACCGACCGGCTGATCAAGACCGTGCCGGAGATCGAAAGCGTGTTCGGCAAGGCCGGCCGCGCCGAAACCGCCACCGACCCCGCTCCGATGGAGATGTTCGAAACCACCATCCAGTTCAAACCCCAAAATAAGTGGCGGCCGGGAATGACCCCGGAAAAGCTGGTCGAGGAACTGGATCGGACGGTGAAGGTCCCGGGGCTGGCCAACGTTTGGGTGCCGCCGATCCGCAACCGCATCGACATGCTGGCCACCGGTATCAAGAGTCCGATCGGGGTGAAGGTGTCGGGCTCGAACCTCGCCGAGCTGGACCGCATCGCCCACGACGTCGAAACCGTCGCCAAAGGCGTGCCCGGCGTCAGCTCGGCCCTGGCCGAGCGGCTGACCGGCGGCCGATATGTGGACGTCGATATCGACCGCGCCAACGCCGCCCGCTACGGCCTCAACATCGCCGATGTACAGGCGATCGTCTCCGGGGCGGTCGGCGGCGAGACCATCGGCCAGACGGTCGAAGGCCTCGCCCGCTATCCGATCAGCGTCCGCTATCCGCGAGAGTTGCGCGACAGTCTGGAGAGCTTGCGGACCCTGCCTATTCTCACCCCCGCCGGCCAGCAGATCACCCTGGGAACCGTGGCCAGGCTGGAGATCGCCGACGGCCCACCGATGCTCAAGACCGAGAACGGGAGGCCGTCGACCTGGGTCTATGTGGACGTTCGCGGCCGTGACCTCGCCTCGGTCGTCAGCGATCTGCGCAGGGCCGTGGGCAAGGATGTGAAGCTCTCGCCCGGCGTCTCGGTTACCTACTCCGGCCAGTTCGAATATCTGCAACGCGCTGTCGAGCGGCTGAAGCTGGTCGTGCCGGTGACGCTGCTGATCATCTTCGTGCTGCTCTATGTCACCTTCGGCCGCTTCGACGAGGCGGCCCTGATCATGGGCACGCTGCCGTTCGCGCTGACCGGCGGAATCTGGACGCTCTACTGGCTGGGATTCCATCAATCGGTCGCCACCGGCGTGGGGTTCATCGCCCTGGCCGGCGTCTCCGCCGAGTTCGGCGTGGTGATGTTGATCTATCTGAAAGATGCGCTCGCCGATCGGGGCGCGAATCCGTCGGACGCTCAGGTCGAGGATGCTGTGCGCGAAGGCGCGTTGATGCGGGTGCGGCCCAAGGCCATGACCGTGGCGGTGATCCTCGCGGGCCTGCTGCCGATCCTGTTCGGCCACGGCGCCGGCTCGGAAGTCATGAGCCGGATCGCCGCGCCGATGATCGGCGGCATGCTCACCGCTCCCCTGCTTTCCATGCTCGTCGTGCCGGCCGCCTACCTGCTGCTGCGCCGCCGACGCCCCGCTTCCACCCCAGCCTCTCAAACCCACAGGAGACCAACATGAGAGCTATCCCCTACGCCGTGATCGGCGCCCTATCCCTGACCATGGCCGGCGGCGTCGCCGCTCAGGGCGGGTCCGATATGAGCGGCATGTCGATGGCCTCCGCGCCCGCCGCCAAGCATGGCCAGGGCAAGGGCGTCATCAAGGCGATTGACACCAAGGCCGGAACCCTGACGATCCAACATGGTCCGATCCCCGCTGTTTCCTGGCCCGCGATGACCATGACCTTCAAGGCCAAACCCACGACCTTGTTGAAGGGACTGAAGGTCGGCCAGGCGGTCGGCTTCGACACGACCGTGCGGGGCATGTCGGCCGATGTCACCGCCGTGCGATCACGGTAGCGGGTTCGACATTGTGCGAGACAGCGCCCTAGTCGTCACGAGTAGGCCTGCCTCGCAGGCCCTTGACGCCCGCCCGGCGGGTCTTGCCGTCCAGGCGCTTGAGTTTCGAGGCTAAGGTGGGCCGGGTCGGGCGGCGGGTCTTGGGACGCACGGCGGCTTGCCGCAAAAGATCCATCAGCCGCTCCCGCGCGGCTTGGCGGTTCATCTCCTGCGAGCGATGTTCCTGGGCGAACAGCACCAGCACCCCCTCCAGGGTCAGCCGACTACCGGCCAGGGTTTCCAGTCGGGCTTTCATATCCCGCGGCACCGATGGCGAGCCGCGCACGTCGAAGCGCAGCTCGATCGCCGTGCTGGTCTTGTTGACATGCTGCCCTCCCGGGCCGCTGGCGCGAGCGGCCTTTTCGGTGATCTCGCCCTCGGCGGCGGCGAGCCACCAGGGATCGCGTTTGCGGGGGGTGTCCATGGGACACCGACCATAGCGTGGCCCGGCCGCGCGGTCATCGGGGTCGTGGCTGTTGCGCCATGACCCATCGGGGTTAGATGCGCGCCGATGTTGGCCGGGGATTTGATCATGCGCATACGGGTGTCGTCAGGCGCGGTCCTGTTCGCGGCGATACTGCTGACGGCGTGTTCTAAACCCACGGCCCTGCCCTCGCCGCCCCCGGACGCCGGAACCAAGGCTATTCTCGCAACCCTGCCCGCAGCCTATCAAAACGCGGACCTGGAAAACGGTCAATCGAACCTGGCCCTGTGCAAAGCCTGCCACACCCTGAACCAGGGCGCCCAGGCCGCGGCCGGACCCAATCTATGGGGCGTGTTCGGCCGCAAGGCCGGCAGCCAGCCCGGGTTCGACTATTCCGAAGGCATGAAGCGATTGAACGTTGTCTGGGACGCCGACCGCCTCAATACCTGGATCACTCGGCCAAGCGCCATGGTTCCAGGCACCCGCATGTCCTACATCGGCATGGAAAGCGCCAAGGACCGCATCGACCTGATCGCCGCGCTTAAGGTAGCGACGACGGCGAAGTAGTCGGCCTAGACGTCGTAGCCTGGGTTCTGACGATCGAGGCGGCGCAGGCAGCCGGGCCAGGCTAATGCGCCGCCGATGCCGCGGCTGACCTGGGATTTTACCTCGTCCTGGCTGGCCTGCGGGGCGATCAGCACGTTCTCGCGGCCGACCGACAGGGCCATCACCTGCTGTTTGCAGGCGCGTTCAAGATAGAACATGTGGGTCCAGCAGTCGGCGGCCGACTTGCCCACCGTCAGGGTGCCGTGGTTGCGCAGCAACATCATCATGTTGTCGCCCATGTCCTGGACCAGGCGGTCCTTTTCCTCATGATTGAGAGCGATGCCCTCATAGTCGTGATAGCCCAGGCGCGGCAGGCAGATCAGCGCGTGCTGGCTGAGTGGCAGCAGCCCTTCCTTCTGGGCCGAGACCGCGACGCCCTGATCGGAATGCAAGTGCATCACATAGTGGGCGTCGTCGCGCGCCGCGTGGATCGCCGAGTGGATGGTGAAACCCGCCGGATTGATAAAATACGGGGTTTCCTGGAGGATCGCGCCGTTGAGGTCGATTTTGACCAGCGACGAGGCGGTGATCTCATCGAAGAACAGACCGTAGGGATTGATCAGGAAGTGATGATCCGGCCCGGGCAGGCGAGCGGAAATGTGGGTGTAGATCATGTCGTCCCAGCCAAACAGCGCCACCAGCCGGTAGAGCGCGGCGAGATCGACCCGGACCTGCCATTCCTCGGCCGAAACCTGGCCCTTAAGGGAGCTCAGGCCCCCGAGCGATCCATCCGCCATAACGGTATCTCCTGATCGACATAGCGTCGTAAAGTTGAGAGTCGCGCCCGACGGGGTCCGCGTCAAGAGTGGTCTTGCTCGCGCTCGGCTGCCGATCGGCGTAGACGACGGTCATGGAGTCGCCAGAACCGCCGCCACCGATGAGCCAAACCGACGCCCAGGACCGCCAGGCGGCCTATGCCGCCAAACGGCGCGCGTGGGCCGAAACCGTGGGACGCCCTTACGCCGATGCCAAAGACCCGCGTCCGCCACCGGGCGAGCTCGACGCCGCGCCGGACGAATAGAACCGCCGGCCACTCGGCATTTGACATCCGCCGCAGCCGCACGTCTCTTGCCCCTCGATGTCCAAGCCATTCCGATCCGAAAAACTTCGCCTCGCTTTCACCGCCAGTGAATGGAGCGAGGCCCAAGACGCCCGCAAGCGCCTGGCCGCCCGGTACGGCGACGTACCGGAGACCGAGGCCGATGTGGTGGTGGCCCTGGGGGGCGACGGCTTCATGCTGGAGGTACTGCACCGCAACCTGGGCAAGGGTCACCCGATCTATGGCATGAACCGCGGCTCGGTCGGGTTCCTGATGAACGAATACAGCGAGGACGATCTGGAGGCGCGCATCGTCGGCGCCGAACAGGCGATCATCCATCCGCTCTGCATGACCGCGGTCGACGCCGATGGCGGCGAACACAAGGGCTTGGCGATCAATGATGTCAGCCTGCTGCGCTCTACCCGGCAGGCGGCGAAGCTGCGGATTTCGGTCGATGGCCGGGTACGGCTGCCGGAGCTGATCTGCGACGGGGCTTTGGTGGCGACGCCGGCGGGTTCAACCGCCTATAATCTTTCGGCCCACGGGCCGATTATTCCGCTGGACGCGCAGGTGATGGCCCTGACGCCGATCAGCGCCTTTCGTCCCCGCCGCTGGCGAGGCGCCCTACTCTCTCACCGCGCCCGGGTAAGGTTCGATGTGCTGGAGGCGGTCAAGCGGCCGGTGAGCGCCGTGGCGGAAAATCTGGAAGTTCGCAATGTCGTACAGGTCGATGTGTTCGAGGACCGCAACATCGCCTTGGCGTTGCTTTACGATGCCGGCCGCAGCCTGGAAGAGCGGATGCTGACGGAGCAATTCCAGGCTTAGACGGATTAGCCTCAGCGAACCCTGGACATTGGCTCTACGACCGCGCCGTAGCCGGCGTCGGGTGGGATGACGAGAACCTTGCCTTCAGGAGTATCCGTCACCTTGGGCTCGACCGTCACCAGGGTTCTGGCGGCGGCGCGGACCACGGCGTCCAGGGCGTTATCCGCCTCGGCGAGCAGCTGAATGTTCATGCGGGTGGGAAAGATTACCGTGCGCTCGCCCGCGTCGGCCAGACGCAGCACCTCGGCGGGTGTGATCCATTCAGCATCCACTGTTTCCCAGCCGTCGCACACCGCCAGCTGATCGGCCGGGGCGGCGGCGACATAGAACCAGGTGTCGAACCGCTTGGGCATCATGTTGGGGGTGATCCAGCGGGCGAACACGGTCAGGGCGTCCAGATCGAGGTGGACATCCAGTTCGTTGACCAGATCAATGAAGGCGCGGCGGTCGTGGGCGACGTCGTCGCGCGCCGGTCCGGCCCGTTCGTCGCCCCGGAAGGTTTCCCCGTCGGCGTGGCGGGCCAGCAGGATACCCGCCTCTTCATAGGCCTCTCGGATGGCGGCGATGCGCAGGGCGCGCTTTTCCGGGGCGGTGCTTTCCCAGCCGATAACCCTCTGTTCCCAGGCCGGGTCGTGATCGCCGGCGTGGGTCTTGCCACCTGGAAACACCAGGGCGCCGGAGGCGAAGTCGATCTGGTGATGGCGCTTGACCATCAGCACTTCGAAGGCGGGATCGTCGCGCACCAACAGGATGGTGGCGGCGGGCATGATCTTAACGGGGAGTATTTCGTCGGCCATATTGCGAGTCTAGCGCTTTTCACCGCCTGTTGCGCCAGCCACAATAGCGTCCAGGCCCGAAAAACCGGGCGCCGTAGGGAGAACCGACCGAGGCGATGTTGGTGACGAGCGTAAAAGCTTAGAGCGGGCCAAGCCCGAAACCCCGAGGAAAGCTGACCCGCCCCAGCGCCGCGCAGGTGGCGCGGGCCTACCCGGAGAATGCGGCGCGAGACGGTGTCGGCGGCGCCGTGGTGCTGGCCTGCGACATCACCGTGACCGGCGGCGTGGGTCCCTGCAACGTGATCAGCGAATCGCCCAGCGGCTTTGGTTTCGGCAAGGCGGCCCTCAGCCGCTATTTCCGCATGAAGCCCCGAACCGAAAACGGCCGACCGATGAACGACGTTCAGGTGCGCATCCCCATCCGGTTCGTCCTGGCGGGTGGCTAGCCCGTATTTTCCTATTCCATCTCGTAACGGATCGGCAGGCGCTTAGGCCCACCGACGAAATTGGCCTCGGCGCGGGTGGCGGGGCCGGCGAATTCGAGGGACTTTAGCCGCGGCATCAGTTCCTCGAACAATATTCGCATCTCCATCTTGGCCAGGTGCTGGCCCAGGCACAGGTGGGCTCCATAGCCGAACGCCAGGTGCCGGTTCGGGGATCGGGCTGGGTCGAAGACATCGGGATTGGCGTATACGGCCTCGTCACGATTGCCGGAAGGATAGGCCAGCCACAGCCAATCACCCTTGGCGATCTTCTGGCCGCCGACTTCGGCGTCGGCGGTGGCCGAGCGCATGAAGTGCTTGACCGGCGTGACCCAGCGGATCGCCTCGTCCACGAGACCGGGGATCAGCGACGGGTCGGCCTTCACCTTGGCGAACGCCTCGGGATACTCACACATGCCCCAGACGGCGCCGGCCGTGGAGGATGAAGTGGTGTCGTGGCCGGCGGTGGCGACGATGACGTAATAGCTCATGGCCTCGAAATCGTTGATCGGCGCGCCGTCGATGTGGCCATTGGCGATCACCGAGGCCAAGTCCGAGCCGGGCGAGGCCTTGCGGGCGTCGGTGATCCCTTTGAAATACATGAAAAAGTCGGCGATCACCGCCTGTAGCTCGGCGATCGGACCCAGGCCCTCGGCCTGGTCGGTGGCCGGCGCCGCGGCCTTGTTGCGGTTCAATTCCGGATCGGCGGCGCCAAACAGCTCCTGGGTCAACTTCAGCATCCGCGGCTCGTCGGCCGGTGGTACGCCGAGGATCTCCATGATCACCCGCAGGGGAAAGGTGAGGGCGACGTCATTGACGAAGTCGCACTCGCCGCCGAGGCTGGCCATGTGATCGACATGCGCCCGGGCGATCTGACGGATGCGGTCCTCCAAACCCCGGATATTCTGCGGGAGGAACCACGACTGGGTCATCACGCGGTATTTGGAGTGGTCGGGGGCATCCATCTGCACCAGCGTGCGCAGCAGATGCGGGCTGCCGCCGGTGATCTTGCGGACGATGGCGTCGCCCTCGATGGTGGTGAAGGTAGTCGGCATGTCGCCCGAACGGAACAGATCGTTCTGGCGGCTGATCTCCAGAATGTCGGCGTGCTTGCTGACGATCCAGAACGGATAGATTCCCTCTAGATTCGCCTTTCCCAGCGGCCGGTTGTGGCGCAGCCAGCGAAATGCGTCGTG
>JAYVYH010000201.1:0-3404 GCA_043784385.1 Caulobacteraceae bacterium
GCGACGGTGGAGCGGCGCCAGGGCGCGGCGCAGACCATCCTCGTCGGCGGGAACCAGGATCATGTGCACGTGATTGGGCATCAGCACCCACGCCCAGACATCGACCCCAGCCGCCCCACAATTCTCGGCCAGCAGCGACCGATAGAGCTCGTAGTCGCCGTTGCTGAAGAAAGTCCGCGCACGGCCATTGCCGCGCTGGGTCACGTGGTGCGCAACCTCTGGAGACACGACGCGGGCTAGACGGGCCATGAGGCGGAAGTTTAGCCGACGAGGTGCAAGCCGTCAATTAGGCGCACTGTCACCGCAATCTGTCACCGCAATCCCGACGATGTCGAGGCGCTGAAGACCGCGCTGCTGACGGCGCGAGTGCGCAACCGGGAGATCCTCGCGGACCGGGACGCGGCTGTCGCGGAACTGGCGGTGGCCAAGGCCCGCGCCTCCGAAGACCTGGCGCTGATCGCCCAGCAGAAGTTGCGGATCGCCAAGCTGGAGCGCCAGATCTATGGCCAGAGATCGGAGCGCTCGGCCCGGTTGATCGACCAGATGTAACTGACGTTCGAGGAAGCGGAGGCCAGCGCCACGGAGGATGAACTCGCCGCCGAGACGGCGGTGGCCAAGACCACCACCGTGGCGAGCTTCACGCGCAAGCAGCCGGCTCAGCGCAACACCTTTCCCGAACATCTGCCGCGCGAGCGGGTGGTGATCGCCGCGCCAAGTGCATGCGAATGCTGCGGCGGAACGCGCCTGCGCAAGCTGGGCGAGGACGTGACCCAGACCTTGGAGGTAGTTCCGCGATCGTGGAAGGTTATCGAGACGGTGCGGGAGAAGTTTACCTGCCGCGACTGTGAGAAGGTCAGCCAGGCGCCCCATCGCCTCACGGTAAGGCGCGATGTTCGGTCCTTGGGTGGCTCGCCACTTCGTGTGATCAAGGCGACTGATACAACGTTCATCGCGGTGTCTAAGTTGTATGTCGCCGTCGTAGACCACTCACCATCTGCGTCCATGCGAAATTCGCTGACGCGGATGGGCCGGTCACCTGAAAACCAAACTTGAGCCTGGTCGGCCTCCATCTGTGAGGCATCGTCTGAATTCACAAGGTTCTTGAAATTCTTGACATTCCTGACGGCGCACCAGTGCTACTCGAAATTCAAGTATATATAAGTCTCACTTTCAACGTTCCGTATATGGGCGGCAGAAACTGGAGCGTCTAGCAGCGCAGGTCCGATCAAATGTAACAGGCGCTGGTTGATAGAGGACGGGACGCTTTACCCAATTCAACCTGTGTCATCCTCACAGTTCCATCCCCTGACACTCACTCGACCGCGACCTTGGGTTTTCTGCCAGGTTTCTGGCGGGTGAGGGTGCGGCCAAGGCTTTGCTCCAGATGGGCAGCGAACATACTGTCGCCCAGGGGCCGGCCGGTCCGTTCCGCCGACTGTATGGCGGCGTGGATATGGGGATCCAGCCCCCCGGCCAGAAACTTCGCCTGGGCGCTCGACCATTGCCAGTCTCCGGCGCTCGCCGCCAGCCTGGCCCGAACCGGATTGAGTTCCACATAGCGCGGCACCGCCATCAGGTGACTGTCGTCCATCGGCGTGGAGGCGAAGCGGCCCTGCCACAGATAGCCTCGCCACCCCTCGCGGAAATTCACGCCCCAGGAATAGCGCCGGTGCGCATCGGCCAGCAAGCCTTTGTAGGTTCGATAGTCGTCGTCGGAGAAGAACACCGTCGGCCGGCGGTTGCCACGCTGGGTGACGTGGTGATGGGTTCCCTCCATCACAACTTGTGCCAGACGCGAACGTTGACAAGGTCGAGAAAATATCATATTGCAAATATTTATCGGTCTTTCACATTGTGAACCGGGCGCCGCTCTGAACGGCGTCCTGCTCCTGAACGCCTCCCGCGCGCCTGATGCGTGGGAGGCAGCGATCCGCCCTGCGATTTCGCCCAAAGTAGCGACAGGTCTAAAAATATAAAATAATTTCAATTGCTTAAATGTGACGCGAGGCCAACCGCGCTCCCACCGGTCGCCCAGAAGCGCCCCTCAAGCGCCCCGCCGACTCCCATTCAGCGCCCATAAAACGCCCATGATCGCCCCTGGAACGCCCGCCCGCCTCCCGCGAGGCTCCCCACGGTCGCCCGCCGGTCTCCCGTGAATACGCAAACAGTGCATCATCCGCCCGCCGGCCGGGCCCCGGGATGGCTTACGAAAACCCGATCCAGCGCCCGGCCACGGCCACCGTCAGCCATAAGGCAATCGACACCACCGCCAAGGGTGCGGCCATCACACCGGGGCCTCGGCGCGCCATTGGGGCCTTGACGGCGAAAGTGAACACCAGCGTGCAGGTCAGCGCGATCATCTTCACCCAGAACGCCTGCTTGTCGTACAGCTTCAGCGCCTCCGACAGACCCAGCAGCGAGCCGGTGACGATCATCATCGCCACCGCCCCGGCCAGCCACGGCCGCGCCGCGCGCTCCACCACCGGGATCGGCTGGGCGGTCAGGCCCAGGCCGAGCAGCCGCAGGTCCAGCATCAGCACCGCGCCGCCAAGCATGGCCAGGGCCAGCAGGTGAACCGACTCGATCACCGGGAACAGCCAGACCGACTCCTTGATGTCCGCGCCCACCGGCGTCGCTTCGAGCGCCTCGAAAACCGGATACAGGCTCATGGCTCCATCGGCTCCGCCGGGCAGCCGGCCAGGACGTGGATGGCTGGGGCTTGTCGCAATCGAACCAGTTGTAGGCGATCATCCGGCCACTGACGATCACCCCGGCCCACAGCATCAGGGAGGCTGCGGCCGAGATCCGCGCGCCCAGCGGCGGGTTCGTTCCGCGGTCCCAGCGGTCGCGATCGCGTTCAACCCTGGTGTGGAAGACGAAGATATGCACTGCGGCCAGCGCCAGCAGAACCACCTTCAGGCGAAACCACAGGCTGTGAAAACTGCGCACCGGGATCGCGTAGAACAACAATGCGCCGGTGGTGATCATCAGCACGAACCCGGCCACGGTCCAGGGCAGGATCCGCTCGCTCATCTGCGAAACTGAGGCCCGGATGAAGGACACGCCCAGCAGCCTCAAATCGACCATGGCGATCGTGCCGACGAACAGCATGATCCCCAGCACATGCGCCGTCTCTATCCAGGTGTAGGCGTGCAGCGATTCATGCAGGGCGATGCTGCCGGGCTGGGCCGCGATCCAGTTGACGGCGGCTTCGGGGTCCAGGGTCATGGCTTCGGCGGCTCGCCCAGCACATACACGCGGTGGCACTCCTCGCAGGCGTCGTGGATGTCGCCGCCGATGCGCAGCATGGCGCCCTTGTCCTTGTCGTCGGCCGCCTTGATCGCCGCCAGCCCCAGGGCCGACAGCTTGCCGGCCTGGCCGGTCCAGGTCTTGCCGTCGCGGAT
>JAYVYH010000202.1:0-7008 GCA_043784385.1 Caulobacteraceae bacterium
GGGTTTCCTCAACCTGCGTGTCAGTCCAGGCGCGCGCCGCCTGCTGACGCGCAGCGTGGCGGTGGTCCCCGCTTTCATCGTCATCGCCTTCGCCGGGGACGCGGCGGCAGACCGGCTGTTGATCTTCAGCCAAGTGATTCTCAGTCTCCAACTGGGCTTTGCGGTCATACCGCTGCTGATCTTTACAAGCGATCCAAGGGTCATGGGGACGTTTGTGAATTCCCAGCGGGTGCGGCTGGCCGGGTACGGTTTGGGCGCCAGCATTATCGCTATCAACGGCTGGCTGATCCTTCAAAGCGTTTGAATCGGGCGTCAGGCGGAAAGGTAGGCGGGATCGAAATTGGCGATTCCCTGTAGCCTTTCGAGCTCCCGGATGCGGAGTATGCCACTGGTGAACTCGACCAGCGCCTCGGCGCGAAGCTTTTGAAGGACGCGGTTGACGTGAACGCTGGTCAGTCCCAGAGCCGTACCGAGTTCCTTCTGCGTCAAAGGCAGTTCAAAGCTGCCATCGGGGCGCGACAGACCACAATTCACCATGCGGTGGGCCATTTCACAGAACAGGTGTGCCAGCCGCTCGTGAGCCTGACGCTGGCCGAGATTGACGATCCACGCGCGAAGCACGGCGGCTTCGACGATGGTTGCGGTATGCAAGGCCCGTTCTATCCCCGGGTTGGCCGCGATGACCGCCTCCAGATGATGCAGTGATATCCTCACCACCTTGGCGCGGGTGAGGGCGCGGACATGATGATCGGTCGGCCGCGCCGCGCCCGCCAAGTTACGGGAAAAGTCGCCGGGGAACAGGATGGCGATGATCTGTCGGCGGCCATCGCGGAAGTCCTTATGACGGCACGCCAACCCCGCGAGCAGGCCGTGAACGGCGCCCGAGCAGTCGCCTTCCCGCTGGATCGCGGCGCCAGCCGGAACCCATTCCCAAGCATGTAGCAGTTCCCAGAGCGCCGAGCGTTCGATCGGAGTGAGGCGCGACAACGATTGTAGCCGTTGTATCAGTGCGTTGGAGTTGGCGGGCGCGGCGTCCCCGCGCGTGGGATGGATCAAAGCGCCGGTTTGTGGCATCGACTTTACTCCGCCCGCGCGCCGACGCCGGAAAGCGCATCGGTCACACAATCAGAAGGTCAAGCCCCGTCCAAACGCGACCAAACCCGCAGGCCGCCGTGTTTTTGCCGACGAAACCATAACGATTGGAATGCGGTTTTGGATTGGATTTTGGACGTTTTTTATTTCTGGCCGCCATCCCCCTGAGGACGCCTGCAGCGGGTTCAACGCTAGCCAACGGAGCCCAAGGCCAAGGCTTTCAGTTTGTAGGGTCGTGGACGTAGCCGTTTTACGATCGCCGAGAGAAGGCGATGGCTCGTATACGGGGACCCGTCCGAATCCAAAAATGAGTAGATTCCAAATCTAGGCGCGCTGGGCGGCGAGCCAAAACCCACCCAAGTACGCTTTTGTCGGTAAAACGGAGACGAGACACGTCCGGAAGCGTCCTCCTCGCCCCCTTGAGGACGCGGCCGGGTGTGTCTGAATATGGCGACAAAGCCACGGCTGACGCCTCTAGCCCCGCGAGGCCATTTTATCCGGCTTCGTGTCTGCCCGGTTCGGCTTTCAACCCGCGAGCAGGAAACCAGGACACCGAAGAATTCGAAGAGCCCGCCGCTTAATTTTCGGGTGACGGAACGCGGAACTGCGTCCGGCGTCGCCGAGGCGCCGTCGACCACTTCCAAATCTGACTACGGGGCTGCGTCACCGACGAGCTGAGATCCCCCGCACCGGTCCCGCAGAGGTGATTTGACTCAACTCAATGACGCCGCGCCAGATGGTCGGGCCAATGGGCATCCCTGCAAGCGTTCTGGAGTAGCCGCCATGTCCGACGAAACATCCCTGCTTGAGCCGCTGTTCCGCACCGTCGCCTTCGAGCGCCGCGACGGCCGGGTGACGGCGCGTTTCGGCATGACCCTCGAAAACCACCTCGACGAGGTCTGGGCGGCCCTGACCGAGCCGTCGCGCATGGTCAATTGGCTGGCGCCGGGCGAGATCGATCCGCGGCCCGGTGGCGCGATCAAGCTGAACTTCGTCGACAGCGGCATCGTCATCGACAGCGTGATCTCCGACATCGACCCCTGGCGGGTGCTGGAATATTCGTGGAGCGGTCCCGGCGAGCCGACCCGTCCGATCCGCTTCGAGTTGGAGCCGGTGGGCGCGGCGGTTGGGCTGGTCCTCACCCTTGGTGTCCCGGCCGAAGAGGATGCCGGCCGCGCCGCCGCCGGCTGGGCCGCGCACCTGGAAATGCTAGCCGCCGCCCTGGCTGGCGCGCCGATCAAGTTCCCGTTCGACGTCTTCAAGGCCGCCCGTGAGACCTATCGGGCGAGGCTGGCGGCCGATCAGGCATCCTGAGGCTTGGCCTCCCGGGCCTCCAGCGCCAAGGGATTAGGCGTAGGTGGCGCGACGCGGGTCAATGTGTTGCGCTCGGTGTGGTGGAAGGGCTCGGGCCGACCCTGCACCGTCTGTCCGCGCGGGATGGTAAGGGTGTGGATGATCGCCCCAGTGAACGGCTCCCACAGAGAATAGCCGACCTGGTCGTGATGGGTTTCCACCTCATCCGACTTGGCGATGTGGGTGTGGTAGCGCACGCCGAAAAGCACCCGAGGCCCGTTCGACTGCCGGTCTATCGGCTAAATGTCGATGCGCTCGATGTATGTCTGGCGGCGCGGGGCGTCGATGAAAGGGTTGACTTCCAGGCCCTTGGTTCCCTCCCAGACGCCGGCCAGCGGGGCCAGGGGCTCGAGATTGGCCAGGGTGTCGACGTCCAGATCGTCCTGTTCGGCCAATATATCCTCGGGATATTCGCTCAAGGCGCGCTGCGGCTGAAAGGCGATCGGTGATTGTTGATCTGGGGCGAGGCGTTTAACCTTCAATAACGGATATCGGGCAAGGGGAGGAACAGAGCGTGCCGCGAACAACGATCGGCGACATCGACATCTATTGGGAACGCCAGGGAGAGGGCCAGCCCCTGCTGTTCATCTCGGGCACCGGCGGTGACCTGCGCAACAAGCCGAATGTGTTCGACGGCCCCTTTCCCAAGGCCTTCGACGTTATGGCCTATGATCAGCGGGGCCTGGGCCAGACATCCAAGCCGGACACCCCCTATTCGATGGCGGGCTATGCCGACGACGCCGCGCGCCTGATGGACCACATGGGCTGGGAGAGCGCCTGCGTCCTCGGGGTTTCCTTCGGCGGTATGGTCGCCCAGGAACTGGTTCTTCGCCACCCGGCCAGGGTTCGTCGTCTCTTGCTGGCTTGCACCTCCCCCGGCGGCGTGGGCGGGGCCTCATTTCCGTTCCACGAGATCGGCCACATGGATCGGCTTGAGCGCGCCAAATATCTGATCCCGGTCAGCGACACCCGCAGTGACGCGGCCTGGTCCGCCGCCAATCCCGCGGCCTACGACCAGTGGGTCGCCCTGACCGCCGCCGATCCCTTCGCCGACGAACCGGGCCACGCCATGGGCGCCCGCCACCAGCTTGAGGCCCGCGCCCTGCATGATACCTGGGACCGACTGCCCCAAATCGCCTGCCCGGTGATGATCGCCGCCGGCCGGTTTGACGGCATCGCCCTTCCCGAGACTCAGGATCGCCTCGCGGCCCAGATCCCCGGCGCCCAGCTTTGCTTCTTCGAGGGCGGGCATATGTTCATGCTCCAGGACCGCGCCGCCAACCCCGCGATCATCGAGTTTCTAAAAGGCTAGATAGAAAGCTTCGGCGCCGAACCCTTCGGCCTGTCTTGCGCTTCCCGTCCGCCAAGCTAGGTGAATGCCGTTCACCTGGCATGACATTTTCCTCTCTTCCGAAAGCTCGCCCATGACCGATCTGTTCGCCCCGATGACCCTGACGCGCGGTCCCGCGTGGAAGAACCGCTTCATGTTGGCGCCGCTGACCAACAGCCAGAGTCACTCGGACGGCAGGCTTTCGGACGATGAGTTCAATTGGCTGACCTACCGCGCCACCGGCGGCTTTGGGCTGGTGATGACCTGCGCCGCCCACGTCCAGGCGGTGGGGCAGGGGTTCCCGGGCCAGCTCGGGGTGTTCTCCGACGCCCACCTTCCGGGCCTGACGCGGCTTGCTGACAAGATCCGCGCCGAAGGCGCCGTCTCATCGGTCCAACTGCATCACGCCGGCATCCGCTCTCCCGCGGCCCTGGTCGGCGAGGCCCCGCATGGCCCGTCGGAAGACGCTGAAACCGGCTCGCGCGCTCTGATGACGGGCGAGGTCGAGACCCTGATCGAGGACTTCATCGCCGCCGCCGTCCGCTCCGAAAGGGCTGGTTTCGACGGCGTCGAGGTGCACGGAGCTCACGGTTATATACTATGTGCGTTCCTCAGCTCCGAGACCAACCGCCGCGACGACCGCTATGGCGGCTCGCTCGAGAACCGCGCCCGGATCGTGTTCGAGATCATCGACGGCGTCCGCGCCCGCACCGGCCCGGATTTCCAGCTCGGCCTGCGTCTGTCACCCGAGCGCTTCGGCCTGAAATTCGCCGAACAGCGCGAGATCGTCCGCCAGGTTCTGGCCGGCGGCCAGCTCGACTATCTCGACATGTCGCTGTGGGACACCTTCAAGGCCCCGGTGGAGGCGGAGTTCGCGTCGAAGCTCCTGATCGACTGGTTCACCGACCTGCCGCGCGGCGAGACCCGGTTGGGCGTGGCCGGCAAGCTGCTCGGCGGCGAAGCCTGCCGCCGGGTGTTGGAGCACGGAGCCGATTTTCCGATCGTCGGCCGGGGCGCCGTGCTGCACCATGACTTCCCCAAACTGGTCGCGGCCGCCCGGTCGTTCGAGGCCGTCTCCCTGCCCGTGACCCGCGCCTGGCTGGCCAAGGAGCGGCTGAGCCCGACCTTCATCGACTATATGAACAACTGGAAGGGATTCGTAGCTCAGGAAGAAACCGTCGACGCCTGATGCCCATCGTGGGCGTGACCGCCAATCCACCGGCGCCGTGTTGCGCCAACTGCGGCGTGCTGTTGGTTGGCCTGTATTGTCACGGCTGCGGGCAGTCGGCGGAGGATTTCGAACGGTCGCTCGTCTCGCTGCTGGGTGAGACCGTCGAGAGCCTGTTTCACGCCGACGGGCGGCTGCTCCACACCCTGCCGCCCTTGGTGCTGAGGCCCGCGTCACTGACCCGCGAATATCTGGCCGGCCGACGGACGTCGCAAACCCCGCCCTTGCGGCTGTTCCTGGTGGTCATCCTGTTGTTCTTTGTCGCTGGCGATCTGAGGGAAATTGTCCAACCTGCCGGCGAATGGTTCCGCAGGGATTCGCCGACTGAGAGCGTGCCGACGCTGACGCCCGGTAACACCCAGGCTTCCCGGGCGTTCACGGCTTGGCTCAATCCCCGCCTGCGCTCCGCCGTGACCCACCAACACGAATTCGGCGTGGCGGTGGCGGGTTGGCTGCACAGGATCGCCATCATCTTCCTGCCGATCTCGACGCTCCTGCTGGGTGTGCTGTTCATCTCCCGGCCCCGGACATTCCTTTACGATCACGCGATCTTCTCGATGCACTCCCTGTCGTTCATGGCGTTGCTGTTCACTGTCGTCACGCTTTTGGGTCTGGTGGGTCCGTTGCGTGGTTTTGCCGCCGCCCTGGTGCTGCTCGCGCCCACCCATCTGTTTTTCCACATGCGCGGCGTCTATGGCTCCAGCGTTCTGGGCACGCTGGCCAGGATGGCGCTGATGCTGGTCTTCTCCGTCCTCGCGGTGGTCCTGCTGCTGGCCGGCGTGGTCGGCCTGGAACTCAACGGCATGGCTCCATGATCGCCTGACGCCGCCGCCCACGGCGCCTTTGCGAGGCGTTTGCTCAGAAATTCGATCAGGGCCTCCACCCGCGCCGGGCGGATCGGGCTTGGGGCGTCACCATGTGCAGGGCGATTTGCGGCGCGGACCAGTCGGCCAGCGCCACCTCCAACCGCTCCTCAGCCAGGTCGCGCCAGACCATGAAGTCGGGCTGCATGGCCATGCCCAGTCCCGTCAGCGGGGCGGGCTGCAGGATGTCGGCGTCATTCGCGCGCAGCAACCCCGAGACGCTGGCCGCGTGCTGGCCCTGAACCGCATGCTTGAAACGCCAGACGCCGCGCGATCGGCCGTTGGTGTAGACCAGCGCCGAATGGCGGGAGAGGTCACTCTCGGCGGCGCCAACCACGGCTGGTTCGACGGCAAGCGCCACTTCTCGTTTGCCAGCTACCGCGACCCGAAACGCGCCCAGTGGGGTAACACCCGGGTCTGGAACGACGACACCATCGCGCCGAACACCGGCTTTCCGCCGCCCCCCACGCCAACATGGAGATCATCACTATGTCCGCGAGGGAGCCATCACCTACCAGGACAGCCTGGGCAAAACCGGCCGCACCGATGCCGGCGACGTCCAGGTGATGAGCGCTGGGACCGGCATCCGGCACTCGGAATGTAACCTGGAGAGCGAAGCCACGCGCTTGTTCCAGATTTGGACATTCCCCAACCGCGGCGGCGAAGGTCCGGCGTGGGGCGCCAAGCCGTTCCCCAAGGGTGACCCACCAGGGAATTTTGTCGCCTTGGCCAGCGGCCTGCCAGGTGACGCCGCCGCCCGCGTCCCGGGCGCCACGCTGAAGGCTGGAGAGACCGCTGAAATTGGCCAGTACCTGGCACCCAGCATGTCCCACCTGCCGGTGCGCCGCTACGTGCATCCCGACACGTTCAAAATGTTTGCCCCCACAAGCACATCACGGTGTTGGAGGCGGGCCGGATTGGAGATGAAGCGGGCCGAGTATTCGCGTCAGCAAACCGTGAACTAGTACCCTACCCACGACCCAGGCCGACCATGATGCCGCTCTTGGTCGGCACGTTGGGGTGCAGCGCCTTGAATTTTTTGAGCAGGTTCAGGCTGAACTGGTAGTCGCTGCCGGGCCTCGAGACGGTCGAGGACATCTCGTCCACCTTCAAGGACGCCGAGACGGCCCGCCGGGGATATC
>JAYVYH010000203.1:0-6843 GCA_043784385.1 Caulobacteraceae bacterium
GCTGCGCGATGTGGCCGACCCCAACGCGGTCATGGATGCGGCGGTCGCGCTACTTGGCCGCCAGCTGGGGGCGAACCGGGTCGGCTACGGCGAGGTGCAGGCGGACGACGTCACCGTCGTGCTGCACTCCTGCTACGCCGACGGGGTCGCGCCCTTGGAAGGCGCATTCGCGTTGGACAGGTTTGGACCGGCTATGATCGCGCGACAGCGCCAGGGGCTGACGCAGTCGTCCGCCGACGTAAACGACGATACCGATCAGGATCCGGCCGTCTGGGCCGCGATCGACACGCGTGCCTTCGTCTCCGTACCGCTGGTGCGCGACGGCCGCTTCGCTGCTTCGCTGTACGTCAACGCCCGCGAGCCGCACGCCTGGGCCGCCGACGAGATCGCCCTGATCGAAGAAACCGCCGCCCGCACTTGGTCGGCCGTCGAGCATGCCCGCGCCGAGGCCGCGCTGCGCGAGAGCGAGAGCCAGTTTCGGGCGCTCGTCAACGCCACCGCCAACGTCGTTTATCGGATGGGTCCGGACTGGCGCGAGATGCGCCGGCTCGACGGCGCCGGCTTCATCGTCGACACCGAAGCCCCGACGATCGACTGGGTCGAAACCTACATCCCGGCCGACGAGCGGCCGCGCGTCCGCGACGCGATTGAGCGGGCGATCGCGGACAAGGAACTCTTCGAGTTGGAGCACCGGGTGCTCCGCGCGGACGGCACGGTGGGCTGGACGCACTCGCGCGCCATCCCGCTTCTCGACAACGCCGGCGGGATCGTCGAGTGGCTCGGCGCGGCCAGCGACGTGACCGCGCGCGTCAAGGCGGACCAGAGCTTCACCCGCCTGTTCGAGGCCTCGCCGGCGCCGTTTCTGGTGCTCGCGCCCGACGCGCCGCGCTTCACCATCACCGAGGTGAACGATGCCTATCTCGCGGCGACCATGTGGACGCGCGAGGAGGTGGTCGGGCGCGGCGTCTTCGAGGCGTATCCCGACAACCCGGGCGCGACCATATCGGGCGTGAGCCTTCTGCGCGCCTCGCTGGAACGCGTGATCGCCTCTCGCCAGCGGACGGACTGCCGGGCCTGAAATACGACGTCGCACTGCCGGACGGCATGTACGAAGAGCGTTGGTGGAGCCCGGTCAACTCCCCGGTGGTGGACGAGAACGGCGAGGTGGAGGCCATCATCCACAACGCCAACGACGTGACCGAGGACCGCCGCGCCGAGGCGGCGCTCAGCGAGAGCGAGGCGCGGCAGGCGTTTCTGCTGAAGCTCAGCGATAAGCTGCGTCCGCTTGGCGATGCGATGGAGGTTCAAACCGTCGCTCTAAGCATGCTCGGCGAGCATCTGGCGGTGAACCGGGCATTCTTCAACGAGATCGACGAGCAGCGGGACGCGTATGTAATCCATCGGACCTACGCGAACGGGGTCGCTCCTCTCACCGGGCAGTTCCGGCTCAGCGACATTCGACGGACGTCCGAGCTTGCGGGCGCCGGGGAAATCGTGGTGTTCGACGACGTCAGCATCGACCCCCGGCTGTCGGCAGCCGAGCGGGCATCCTATGCCGCGATGGAATTGGCCGCAGGCGTCGGAGTTCCGCTGATCAAGAATGGACGCTGGGTTGTGGGATCCACCAGGCAACCCCCAGACATTGGACGCCCACAGACCTCGACCTGATCCGCGAAACCGCCGAGCGCACCCGGGCGGAGGCCGCGCTGCGCGAGAGCGAGGGTCGTCCCGTCGACTATGTTTTCGTGGAGGTGAACCCGGCATTCGAGGCGCAGACCGGTCTAGTGAATGCGGTCGGACGGCGGATCAGCGAACTCGCCCCAGGTCACGAGCAGCGCTGGTACGACCTGTACGGAGAAGTCGCCCTGACCGGCACGCCGCTGCGCGTTGAGGACGTCGCCCAAGCGCTGGGCCGCTGGTACGAAATCTACGCCTACCGGGTCGGGGAGCCTGAGCAGCGCCGGGTGGCGACGCTGTTTAACGACGTGTCCGAGCGCAAGCGCGACGAAGCGCGCATACGCGAGCTGAACGAGACACTGGAGCAGCGTGTCGAGGAGCGCACGGCCGAGCTGACGCAGGCACAGGAAGCGTTGCGGCAGTCGCAGAAGCTTGAGGCGATGGGGCAGCTCACCGGCGGCGTCGCGCGCGACTTTAACAACCTTCTCACCCCGATTGTCGGCGGCCTCGACATGCTGGTGCGCCGCGGCGTCGGTAGCGAGCGCGAGCGTCGACTGATCGACGGCGCGTTGCAATCGGCTGAGCGAGCGAAGATATTGGTTCAGCGTCCGCTCGCCTTTGCTCGACGCCAGCCGCTCCAGCCGGTCGCCGTGGAGATTTCTAAGCTGGTCGAAGGCATGGTCGGCATGATCGGCTCGACGCTCGGTCCGACAATCGATGTGCGTGTGGTTATCGACCCGGACCTGCCGTCGGCCAAGGCCGATCCGAACCAGCTCGAGATGGCGCTCCTGAACTTGGCGGTGAACGCACGCGACGCCATGCCGGACGGCGGTGAACTCAGTGTCAAGGCCAGGCGAGAGAGCGTGCGCCCGGGCCACGCCTCCGCTCTCCAGCCGGGGGACTATGTGCTGCTGTGCGTCGTCGACACAGGGGCGGGGATGGACGATACAACGCACCAGCGCGCGATCGAGCCATTCTTCTCCACAAAGGGCTTCGGCCAAGGAACCGTTTGGGGTTGTCCATGGTCCATGGCCTCGCGGCGCAGCTCGGTGGCGGTCTGACAATAGACAGCGCGCCAGGCAAAGGCACGACGATCGAGCTTTGGCTTCCAATCAGCACTGCGGCGGTCGGCGTGGAAGAGGCTTCTACCGCAGCTCCCGCGACGCGCGTCGGCGGTGGCGTTGCTCTGCTGGTTGGCGACGAAGAGCTGGTGCGCATGAGCACCGCAGACATGCTGATCGACCTCGGGTTCGAGGTCTTCGAGGCGGGAACAGCGGAGGAAGCGTTGCAGCTTCTAAAGACGGGCACGATACCGGACCTTCTCATCACCGACCACCTCATGCCGGGAATGACCGGAGTGGATCTCGCGCGGGAGGCGCGTGCCATCGAGCCGACACTCCCGATTATGATCGTGTCTGGCTATGCAGAGGTGGACGGCGTTGCGCAGGACCTGCCGCGATTGACCAAGCCATTTCGGATTGCCGAGCTGGCGGAGAGCGTATCCGCCTTGATTCCGGTCGATGGGTAGTGGCGGGGCGGCCGGCCCCGCTTCCGTATCTTCGGCTGTACGGAAGGACGGCTCTGCGGATGTGCCGCGCCTCTCTGACCAAAAGGTCAGAACGCGATCCGCCAACTCGCCAGCTCCATGCGACACACCACGGGCAACCTGCCGCTGTTGCCCGGCATCTATCCCGACTATCCGGCGCCAAATCGCCAGGCGGCGAAGTTCGCCGTGTGATTCCTGAATGAGCAGCTGGGCAGCTCACCGGCCTCTCGCGCCTTGGCGGCGAACTTCAAGGCGGCGTCTAGCTAAGCTTTTAGGATGCCCGCACATGGCCGGGCCGTCGCCAGCTGCAAGGTGGGCGATCTCGACCTTGGCCTGGAGATGGTCAGAGGCGGCTGGGTGCTCGAGTATCGCCAATTCAGCGGGGGAACCTACAGGGCGGCGGAAGCCGAAGCGCGCCGCGCTCGGCGCAGGGTCTAGGCGGGCGCCTTCGAGCGGCCCTCGGAGTGGCGGGCGGCTGAACGGTTAACTGCGGCACCTATACCTGCTTCGGCGGGGCCGCCCGCGAGCGGCGGATGTGTGATCAAGGGCAACAGCAACGCTGCCGGACGGCGGATATTCCACGTTTCCGGCCAGGAGGGAGCGTCTCGCCTGGTCGAACGACGGCGTGAAGCTCCTGCTGGAGAAATCCAAGACCCGCAAGGACAAGTACAGGTACGGCGAAGGCGCCGAAATCATGATCGTGTTCGGCCTCCACGAGGACACCTGAGGTCACCGCAACCATTGTTCCGCCAACAACGCTAAGAGCGCTGCCGCCAGCAGGATCGCGGAGAACAACAACAGGAGGACGCCCGCCAACTTCCAAGTGGCCAGGGCGACCAGCGCGAGCAAGGCGGCTTGCACATAGGGGTGCGTCGCCGTGCGAGCCGCGCCGCCTCGGCCGCTCGCCCCGTTCTCTGTCACCGGTGGGCCTGGTGGCTGGTCGCGTTTCAAGGTTGCCTCCTCATCGAAAGCCATCCGGGTCCGCCGGTCAAGACGGCCATAACGCCGCCTATCCATAGCCCCGCGACTAGCAGCAGGACGCCGATGGTGACTTGGCGCCCGTAGGTTTGGCCTCCGGTCACAAAGGCCGTCGGAACCTTGACCGCCATTTTGGTCGTCAGAGTCAGGACAACCCCAATGGCTGCGGCGGCGATGGCGATCCGACCGCGCGCCAAAAGGGTAGCCATGGAAACCGACGCCGCATGTGCATCGGCGAGCCCCATGACCGTGGCGCCAATCAGGGCGCCAGGCGCGCCCAGCCAGCGGATGAGCAGTTCGGCGGCGAGACTAAAGGTCCCCACCAGGGCCACGAACAGAAGAACCGCGCCGCCATTGAAGGCCCAGCCCACAGTTTCACTATTCGCGGTCTTCGGCGTACGGCGCACGAGCCAAACGGCATAGGCGAACATCAGGACCGCAGCCGATCCCAAGGGGATCGCCAAGGCGACGATAAGGTGCGGACTAACCGCCCCGATGATCACCAACAGATAACCAAGGCTACCGATGATAGAGGCGATCGCGCCGGCCGCGCTGGCTGCGGCCAGGTCGGGCTGGGCCTTGGCGCGCGCGCCCATGGTCGCGACCGCAGCCGTGCTTGAGACAAGGCCGGCGGCAAGGCCCGCGACCAGCAGACCATACCGCCCACCTAACAGGCGCTGCGCGACATAGCCCAGGAAGCTGAGGGCCATCGCCACCACGGCGAGCCGCCAGAGGGTGAACGGATTGAGCAAACCGAACGGATCGACCGGCCGATTGGGCAGGAGAGGGAGAATGACGACCGCCGCGATCGCAAAGGTTAGGGCGTCCAGGAGTTCCTGGTCCGTAATCCGGTCCCGCACAAACCGATGCAGCTGGACCCGAAACGCCAGCAGGGCGGCCACCACGACGCCAGCCTCAAGGGCGACAGCGGGCCGCGTCTGGGCCAGAACCCCTAGAGTGTAGGTCACGACCAGCGCCACCTCGCCGGTGAGTCCTGGATCCTTTCGATCTCCGAGCCAGTAGGCCGCAAGGGCCCCGAGGGCGACAAAGCTACCGGCCAGCAGGACAAGCCCCGCATCACCGACCAGTACCGTGACGCCTCCCAACAACCCAACCAGCCCAAAGGTGCGCAACCCCGCCGCCGAGCGGGTCCTTCCCTCGCCCTTACGACGCTCGCGCTCGAGGCCGATCAGCAGTCCGATCGCCAGGGCGACCAATAGCGGCCACTCGGGGCGGCTGAACCAGGGGGCCAAGTCATTGGCCGACATGGGGCGACGCGATTGAGGCGCTGGCGCGCGGACCGACAGCGGCGGCCGCCCCCCACCCCGGCAGATTCTGCGCCGTCGGTGTTCTCGCCAGTATCAGGGCTCTACCAAGCGAACCGTCAAAGTCCGCCGCGGCAGCGTCGCTTGAAATCTGATGGCGCAGGAAGTCGGCCCATACGAACTCGCTGAATGGCGCAGCCTTCTTTGTGAAACCTCCGGCGCGGCGCAGCGCGCTGGCCAGGCTCCGAAAGGGATCATCAAGCAGCCAATCGAGGATGTGTGGGATGTCACCAAACGGCTGATGTCGGCCGTCGGCGTCATAGGGACGACACCAGCCCCTGGCCTCAAAGGCCGGCCATACGTCTTGCGGGGCAAGCGCGCTGAAGTCGGCGATCTGCCGGACGCGCACCTCGTCCACACCCTCGTCTTTCATCGCGCACGCTAGGTGATGGCGGTCGATGAGAAAGAGCGCACCGGCAGGGCCCAGCACGATGGGTGCGACCAAGTTGGCCGCCCCCTTCTCCCCAGCCTTTCGGATCCGAGACCGCCAGCGTAGGCGCTTTTGCGCCACCTCACGAAACCCCACCGTGATCTGGGTCGGATGGAGGTCCGCGATCCGCACGCGAACTGATTCAGTCGGCGGGTTTGTCATGGGATTCCCGACGACTTGTCGATTTCGCCGGCGCCGACGCTTCCGTCGTCTTGCCGTCGAAATGCTCTTCGGTGGCCACAACATCCGACTTGGTCGCGCGCACGACGCCATCCTGATGTTGTGGCGACGCATAGAGCGTGTAGAGCTTGAGCGACTTCGATCCGGTGTTGACGAAGTTGTGGCTCGCGCCGGCAGGCACGATGATCGCGTCGTCGCGCTTGATCTTGGTGCGTTCGCCGTCGATCCAGACCTCGCCCTTGTCCTTTTCGACCCGGAAGAACTGGTCGTGACCCAGGTTGGTCTCCGCGCCGATCTCTTCTCCTGCCTTTAGCGCCATCAACACCCGTTGCAGGTGCTTGCCGGTATAGACCACGCGCCGGAAGGCGGCGTTCTCGACGGTTAGGTCTCCGATATCCTCGACAAAGCCCTTCACAGCGGTTCTCCTCGATTGATCCTGCGGGTGCCCCCGCGTCGGCTAGCGTCAATCGAAGAAACGGCCGCGTCGTAGACCCGAACAGGCCTAAGCGTTCGCGCCCACGCTCCCGTCGGAGTCCGGCGACATGACTCTCGCGTGTTCACGGAACTTGTCTTTGATCCAAATCATGTGGGCGACAGGCCCGGCGCCTTATGGCGCGTCAGGCCGCTGCGCAGCGTGCGGGCGACGCTAAACCAACCACCGCTGAGGCTGGCAACGCCCAGCGCCAAAATTAAGAGCGGCAAGTGGA
>JAYVYH010000204.1:0-15047 GCA_043784385.1 Caulobacteraceae bacterium
AACAGGCGAGTTTCGGCGGTCGGGTTGAGGCTCAGTTGGCGCAAGGGTTCGATATCGTCCAGAATCCAGAAGCCTCGGCCATGCGTGGCGATGACCAGATCATCCCCATGGACGGTGATGTCGCGAACCGAGGTCGTCGGCAGGCCGGCCTTTAGAGGGGCCCAAACCCCTCCGTCATTGAACGAAACAAAGACGCCTCGCTCCGTCCCGGCGAACAACAACCCTGGGCGCTTGGGGTCCTCGCGCACCACATTGACGGAATTGAGCGCGCCGCCCTCGGATAGGCCCGCGACGATCGGCCTCCAGGATTTTCCGCCGTCCGCCGTCCGCCAGACATAGGGTGCGAAATCATCCAGCCGGTGGCGATCGACGGCCAGATAGGCGAGATCCGCGTTGAAGTGGGAGGGCTCGATCCCCGCCACCTTCGACCACGGGGTCAGGCCGGCGGGAGTGACACCCCGCCAGGTCTTGCCACCATCGACCGTCCGCCAGACCAGACCATCGTCGGTGCCAACCCAGAGGCTCTCATCGGACAAGGGCGAAGGACCGATACTGTAGACGACCCCCTTGCGCGGGTCCTTGGAGTCCGCGTCGGCGGCCGTGGCCGCATCGAGATTTCCAGGGACGCCGGGATCGGGCCGGGTTAAATCTGGGCTGATGGGAATCCAGTGGTCGCCGCCGTCGCGGGTGCGGAACACCCTCTGGTTGCTGAAATAAAGCGACTTGCCGTCCTTGCCGAACACCAGTGGCAGCGTCCAGGTAGCCCGGTAGCGACCGGGGAACGCCAGGGTGGGATCGATATTGCGCACCTGACCCGAACGCAGATCCAGCTTGTCGACCCGGCCGCCGTAGATGGTGTCGGGATCGTTGGGATCTGGAGCAATATTGTCGCTTTCACCACCTGGAGTCAGTTCATGGAACTGGGTGATGTCGATGCCGTCCCACTCTCCGGTGCGGCTGGGCACGTCCGCCGCACCGGAATCCTGTTGCGCGCCGTAGACCCGATAGGGAAACCTGTTGTCGGTGGCCACGCGGTAGAACTGACCGGTGGGCTGATTAAACCAGGAGCTCCAGGTCGAGCCGCCATTGAGCGTGACCAGCGCGCCCTGGTCGACCCCCAGAATCCGGCGGTTGGAGTCGGCGGGATCGATCCAGAGCTGATGGAAGTCATCGCCGGTCGGATCGCCCTTCTCGGGCAGAAACGTCCTACCTCCATCGTCAGACCGCAGCATGATGGTGTCGCAGACCCACAGCTGATCGGGATTCTTGGGATTGATGGTCAGTTCCCCAAAATACCAGCCTCTCTGCCAGATGCGTGGATCGTCGCTGACCTGGACCCAGTTCTCCCCTCCGTCTTCGGAACGGTAGAGACCGCCGCCGACCTTGGCGTCGATCAAGGCGAATATGCGCGCGGGCGCACTTGGCGCGAGGGCAAGGCCGATGCGGCCCGGTGATCCGGGCAGGCCACGTCCTGAGACGGGTTTCCAGCTTGCGCCGCCGTCGACCGATTTATAAATCCCGCTCCCTGGCCCGTTGGACGGAGGATAGACATTCCAAGGCGGGCGCCGAGTCTGCCAAAGCGCCGCGTATACGGTTTTCGGGTCGCCCGGCTTATAGGCCAAGTCGATCGCGCCGGCGTCGACGTCCTTGAACAGGGTGCGGGTCCAGGTCTTGCCGCCATCGATCGATCGGAACACGCCCCGCTCGGCATTCGGACCATACGGATGGCCCAGAGCCGCCACCAGAACGTCGCTGGGATTGGTCGGATTGATGAGGATCCGGGATATCTGCTGGCTGTCGGTAAGACCGCTCGCCACCCAAGTCTTGCCGCCATTGATGCTTCTGAACAGGCCGACGCCCTGGGCTACATCCGAGCGCATATCGGCCTCGCCCGTGCCGACGTAGAGCACTTTGGCTGCCGACGGCGCGACAGCGATCGCGCCGATCGAGCCCACTGGAACGCTGTCGAAAATCGGCGTCCAGGTGCGCCCCGCGTCCCGGGTTTCCCAAACCCCGCCATTTACCGCGCCGAAATAGAAATGCAGCCGATCATCGGGAGCGCCGGCCACAGCCAGAACCCGGCCACCGCGAAATGGTCCTATCGAACGCCATTTGAGCGCCGCATACTGAGCCGGATCCATCGGCGCCGCCGCGGCCGCCCAGGCCCCGCACAGCAACTGAGCGATGCCCAGAAGGCCAATCCATGACTTCATCGCGTGACCCTTAAGCGACTCACGACCGTTCGCCGCGCGCCCGAGATTAGCCCCCCACTATGGAAGGACAATCCTCGGTTCAGATCTCTCTGATGGCGCGGGTGACGAACAGGCCGACCGCCAGGGCCGCGAGGGCCGCCGACATCCACAATACCTGATCGTCCAAGTTGGAGCCGGCCGACAACAGGTCAGTTAGGCCGCGCGCGGCGGGTAGCTGGGCAAAGCCCATCTTTACGAGGGTGTCGGATTGCGCGGTGAACGCCCCCAGGCGGGACACGAGACCCGAGCCCAACATCTGGCCGCCGCCGATCAAACCACCGGCCACGCCAAGACCGCCGATCAGCAGCCGCCTGAAGGTCCAACCCCGCTCAAGCAGATCCGTGACACGACCAGCGAACAAATCCGAATCCGGCAGGATCGGCGCGTCGGAAAATTGCCGATCGAGTTCCATTTCGAAAGATCGATCAACCATGAGCGACGGACTCCGGGGTTGCGAGGGTTTGTCCAGGCGCCATCCGCGCACGGAGTTTATCCAAACCACGTTTGACATGAGATTTGACGGTTCCAAGCGGCGTATTCAAGGCTTGTGCGGCTTCACCGTGCGACAACCCACCGCCATAGCAGAGCGAAACACATACCCGTTCGACGTCGGACAACGCTCGCAGGGCCTCATCCAGGTCGATCCGGTTGATGGCGCCCATATCGCCAAGCCCGGAGTCGGCCTCTGGTTCCGGCGGATCGGCCATAAGATCCAGTCGAGAGTCCCGCCGCCACCGCCGGACATACAGCCTGGCGGCAATCCGCTTGACCCAACCCTGGAAGGCGCCCTCCCCGCGAAATTCGGTGATCTGCTCGAACGCGGCCAGGAAGGCGTCCTGGGCCAGATCGTCGGCCAAGGCCGGATCGGCGCCCATCCTACGCATCAGACCGCGCACCGCCGACCCATGGCGACGCACCAGCTCGCCAAAGGCCTTGCGATCACCCGTGGCGGCCTGAGCCACCAGATCCAGATCATGGGTTGACGCGCGCTCAGCGGCTGACTGGGCCATGGCGATCCCCCCATCTCGCCCCCCGACCCGCTCAGACCTTCGCCGCGCCGCGACGGGTGGCCCAAAGCACCAGATAAGCGACGCCAATCAGACCCGGGATCGCGCCGACACCCGCCGTACAGCCGCCGGAAATGTAGGCGGCCGTCTCGCTGGTGCTCATCAGACCATACCACAGCCCATAACCGAGACCGGCGAAACCGAGACCTACCGCGATCAGCACCACGGCCCTGCGCAGGTCGCTTTCGGGCGTCGAAGGCCGGGCCGGCGCGACATTGTTTTGCAGCGCCGCTATCAATTCGGGCGGCACGGGCTGACCCTTCTCATAGACGAGCCGTAGGGTTTCATGCATCCGCTGGCGATCCTGAAATTTGAGGTAGATCGGCACCAGGATCACCGCGGCCACGAAGACCCAGAAAACGACTCCCATCAGAAGTCCCGTAACATGCTCGACCATTTGAACTTTCTCCCGTCTGTTCGTGTCCTGGACGGCGAAATGCCGCCTCCTTCATGGATAGAGAGGCGTTGAGATAGGCACATGGATGCGCCAAGCTTGGTGAATTCTTGGTAACGCGGGGCAGGCTCGCCAAATAGTCGTATCCAAACACTGAGGAGGACAACGATGGACGCGCAATCGACCCCCGCCACGGCGGACGATAGCGGGCACGGCGGCCTGCAGATCCTGATCGGCGCGGGACCCTCGCGGTTCGTCGCCGACGAGCCCGTCGCGATCGGTGGACTGAACCTCGGTCCCACGCCTCACGACCTGGTGTCGGCTGGTCTCGCCGCCTGCACCAGCCAGACCCTACGCCTATACGCCAGACGCAAGGCCTGGCCGCTCGGCGCGGTGCATGTGGAGGTCACGCACGCGCGCCAGGCGGGCGAACAACCGGCGGATACCTTCATCCGCCACATCCGTCTGGGTGGTGAGCTGAGCGATGAGCAGCGTAACCGCCTGATGGAAATCGCCGACATGTGTCCGATCCACCGCCTTCTGACCGCGGGCGCACGGGTGACGACCGAAATAGATTCCGTTTAGTCCGCTATTCGCGGCATCCGATCGCCATCAGAGCGAAAGGCCGCCATCGACGAACAAATCTATTCCGGTGACGAAACCGGCTCCCGGCGAAGCCAGGTAGAGCGCCGCGGCGGCGATCTCCTCGACAAGGCCCTGCCGGCGCAACGGCGTGGCCCGCAGCATGGCCTCGGTCACCCGGGCCGATACGCCTTCAAGCATCGGCGTGTCGATAACCCCGGGAAGGATGGCGTTGACCCTGATCCCATGTCGCGCCAGCTCGAGGGCCCCAGCCTTGGTCATACCGCGCACGGCCCATTTCGTGGCGGCGTAAGCGAACAGGCCCGAAGTTCCCTTGGCTCCGGCCACCGAAGCTGTGTTGATGATCGCGCCGCCGCCGGCGGCCTTCATGGGTTCCAGCACCGCGCGCATGCCCAGAAAGACGCCCTTCTGATTGACGCCATAGGCCTCGTCGAAGACCGCCGGGGTCGTCGCCTCCAGCCCAAGCGGGCGGTAGATCGCCGCGTTGTTGATCAGGATGTCGATCCGGCCAAAGGCCCTCAGAGTTCCCGCGATCACGGTCTCCCAATCCGCCTCCGAAGCGACGTCATGTTTGATGAAGCGCGCAGCCTCGCCGATCTCTCCCGCGACCCGGGCGCCTAGGTCTGACAAAATATCGGTGAGAACCACCTTCGCCCCTTCGCGCGCGAAAAGCCGGGCCTCCGCCTCGCCCTGGCCGCGCGCCGCGCCAGTGATGATCGCGACCTTGCCCTCAAGCACGCCCATGGTTTTTCCTCCTCGGCCCATTTTGGCCTTTCCTCACCCTGACCGGTATTTTCCGCCGGGCCAAGGCGGGCGCTGCCCGCCACAGCGGCGAATCTGATTTTCCGCGCCGGAGCCCGCCGCACGGCTTCGCGATCCGGAACCATACCTATGCTCTTGTCATTGATGGTTTCGCTGGTTGGGGGGCCGGGCGAGCGCAGAAGGACCGGTGAGTGCGATGGCTCCATCCTCACGATCTGGCAGGGGCGCGGTCACTCTTCCGGCGGTGTGACTCTTCGCGTCTGGGCGCCGTTCGCCTCCGCCGTGGCGGTGGCCGGCGGCTTTAACGGCTGGAATCCCGTAATATCGCCCATGGAGGCGGAGAGTGACGGCTATTGGTCGCTGGATATCGACGGCGCCACTATCGGCGACCAATACAAATTCGTCATCACCAATAGCGCGACCGGCGAGGTGCTGTGGAAGAACGATCCGTATGCGCTGTCGATGACCCATTCGGCGGAAAACAGCATCATCGCCGCCACGGACCTGGCCTGGACAACCGAAGGTTACGTCGCCCCGGCGTGGAACGATCTGGTGATCTATGAGCTCCATGTCGGGAGTTTCGAATTCGATCCGCACAATTCCGATGGCCGGGGGATTTCGAGACGGTGCTCCGCAAGCTCAGCTATCTGAGCGATCTGGGTGTCAACGCCATCCAGGTGATGCCCTCGGACGAATTCCCGGGGACACTGTCGTGGGGATATAACCCCGCCAACATCTTCGCGATCCAGGATCACTATGGCGGCCCGAACGGGTTTTCCCGGCTGGTGGACGCCGCCCACGCTCATAGCCTCACGGTGATCTACGACGTCGTCTACAACCATTTGGGGCCGGACGATCTCGACCTGTGGCAGTTCGACGGCTGGAGCCAGGACGGTAGAGGGGGCGTCTACTTCTACAACGACTGGCGTCGCCAGACGCCTTGGGGGGATACGCGCCCAGACTACGGGCGCGGCGAGGTGCGGCAATATCTTCGCGACAACGCGCCTTATTGGGTCCTTCAGCAACGGTGTGACGGATTGCGCTTCGACGCCGCCAACTGGATCCGTAGCGCCAAGGGCGCGGACAACGACCCGGGCGCCGATCTGCCGGACGGACGCGCGCTTCTGGCTTGGATCAACACCGAGATCGCCGACCGCCAGCCATGGAAACTGACCATCGCCGAGGACATGTATGACAACCCCACCATCACGGGAGCAGTCGGGTCCGGCGGAATTGGTTTTAGCGCCCAGTGGGCGTCCAGATTCCTGCACGGGGTGCGCGACGCGATCGTTTCGTCCGACGACAGCCAGCGCGACATGCAACGGCTGGCCAGGTCATCGCCCAAAGGTTCAACGACAATGCCTTCGAACGCGTAACCTACACCGAATCCCACGACGAGGTGGCCGCGTCGTCCGGTCATTCCCGGGTCCCGGAGTTGATCTGGCTAGGCCAGCCGGATAGCGCCCCTTCCCAGAAGCGATCAACCCTCGGCGCAACCCTGGTCCTGACCGCCCCGGAATACCGATGATCTTCATGGGCCAGGAGTTTTTGCAGGGCGGCGCATGGTCCGACGCCGAGGCGCTTGACTGGTCCCTGGCCGACCGGTTCGCCGAGATATTGGCTTGTTGCCGCGACCTGATTCACTTGCGGCGGAACTGGTTCGATACGACACGAGGCCTCAAGAGCCAGAACGTCGATGTCCACCACGTCAACCAGACCGACAAGGTCCTGGGCTTTTACCGCTGGGACCAAGGCGGTCCGCGCGATGACGTGATCGTTCCCGCCAACCTCGCTGACCGCGCCTACGGAGCCTATCGCATCGGATTGCCGCGCGGCGGTCTTTGGCGGGTCCGGTTCAATGGCGATTGGGGCGGATACAGCACGGCCTTCGGCGATCAACCCTGTCTGGACCTATGAGCCTCCGAAGGTGGGGCCGACGGCATGCCGTTTTCGGGCCAAGTAGGCCTTGGCCCTTATGCCGCTGTCGTTATCTCGCAGGACACCTAGCGAGGCCAATTTAAGGTTCGATCGCCACGCCCCTCAACGGTAGACTGAGCTGAGAAGCCCGCAGCGAGGAACCAGGCCATGACCGATCGAAAGCTCCACCCCAAGACTCTGGCTCTGCACGCCGGCTGGCGGGCCGATCCGGCCACCGGAGCCGTGGCGCCTCCGATCTATCAGACCACTTCCTATCAGTTCCAAAGCACGGAGCACGCCGGCAACCTGTTCGCCCTGCGGGAGCTGGGCAATATCTACACTCGTATTGGCAATCCGACGGTAGACATCCTCGAACAGCGCCTGGCGGCCATGGAGGGTGGAGTGGCGGCTCTGGCGGTGGCGTCGGGCCAGGCGGCCTCGGCGTTCTCGATCCAGAACCTGGCCCGGACCGGCGACAATGTGGTCAGTTCGACCGATCTCTATGGCGGCACCTGGAACCTGTTCGCCAACACGCTGGGAGATCTGGGCATCGAAGTTCGCTTCGTCGACCCGGCCGATCCGGAGGCATTTCGGCGGGCCACCGATGACAGGACCCGCGCCTACTACGCCGAGACCCTGCCCAATCCCAAACTCAGCGTGTTTCCCATCGCCGAGGTCGCGGCGATCGGCCGCGAGTTCGGCATCCCGTTGATCATGGACAACACAGCCGCCCCCCTGCTGTGCCGCCCCTTCGATCACGGCGCGGCCATCGTGGTCTATTCCACCACCAAGTTCATCGGCGGCCATGGCACCTCGATCGGGGGGATGATCATCGACGGGGGCAACTTCGACTGGGAGGCGTTCCCGGAACGTCAGCCGCTGCTGAATACTCCCGACCGCAGTTATCATGGCGCCGTGTGGACCCAGGCGGTGAAGGCGATGGGGCCGATCGCCTATATCATTCGCGCGCGGGTGATCCTGCTGCGCGACCTGGGCGCCGCGCTGTCGCCGTTCAACGCCTTCCAGATCCTGCAGGGTGTCGAGACCTTGCCGCTGCGCATCTACGAACACTGCCGCAACGCCCAGGCGGTGGCCGACTGGCTTAGCACCCGGCCGGAAGTGACAACGGTTATCCACCCGTCACGCCAGGGTGGTGTTCAACGCGAGCGAGCCGACAAATACCTGACAGGCGGCTATGGCGGCTTGGTGGGCTTCGAACTGGCCGGCGGCGCCGACGCCGGGCGGCGGTTCATCGATAGTCTCAAGCTGCTATATCACGTCGCCAATATCGGCGACGCCCGCAGCCTGGCCATTCACCCGGCCTCCACCACCCACTCCCAGCTCTCGGCCGAGGAGCGGCTGGCAACGGGGGTGTCCGACGGCTACGTGCGCCTGTCGATCGGAATCGAGCACATCGACGATATCCTGGCGGACCTAGACCAGGCCCTGGCGGCTCAATAGTGGATCGCACCGCGGGTTCCGCCCCCACAGGCGATAGCGTCGCCGTTGATGGCGATACTCCGGGGCGAGGCCAGAAACGCGACTATATCGGCGACCTCGGCCGCGTCGACGATCCGGCCTATGGCGACATTGGCGGCGAAACGCGCCTCGATCTCGGCCTCGGAGACACCCGCGGCCGCCGCACGGGCGGCGACCAGCGGCGCGGTCTTTTCGGTGCGGGTTAGCCCAGGATGGACCACAGTGACGTTGATGCCCTTCGGCCCCAGTTCGTCGGCCAGATTCTTGGTCAGGGCCGCTACCGCGACATTGCGGATCGAGCCGATGATCGAGCCGGTCTGGCGCGCCGCCAGGCCACTGACGTTGATGATGCGGCCCCAGCCCGCGGCGGCCATATGCGGCGCGGCCTCGCGCGCGGTGCGTAGATAGCCCATCACTTTCACGTCCACGTCGTCATAGAACATCGCATCGGTGATCTGCGCCAGCTTCGGCGGCGGCGCCTGACCCCCAGGTTTTGCGGCGGAATTAACCAGAATATCGAGGCCGCCCAGAGCGGCCACGGTGGCCACAATCAAGGCCTTCACGGAACCGTCGTCGCTGGTGTCGGCGCAAATTGCCACCACCTTGCGCCCGGTTTGGGCAGCGAGTTCGGCGGCCGAGGCGGCCAGCTCCCCAGCGCCGCGCGCCGAGATCACCAGATCGACGCCCTCAAGCGCCAGTTGCCGGGCGATGGCCTTGCCGATGCCCTTGCTTCCGCCTGTGACCAAAGCCCGCTTGCCGGTGAGTTGAAGGTCCATTCGTAGTGTCCATCCCGTTATCGGTGAAAAACTGACTCCCGACGATGTGGCTCCATATCGTCGGCGATGACCGCTGGCTCATAGGTCGGGTCTCCTCCCGGGGCTATTTTTGGGCCAGCAGGGTTTCGACGGTGCGCTCTACTTCGCGCCTGGTCTCGGCATCTCGCGGACCGCTGCCGGGACTGGTGAAGCCGACATGGGTCGCCTTCACCCGGCCGTCACGGCCGAGAAAGAAGGTGGTCGGCCAGGCATTGAGACGGACCGCCTGCGGTAGTTTGGCGTTGACGTCCTTGGTCTCGCCGGCCAGCAAGGTGGTGTAGGTCAGGCCATAGCGAGCGATAAAGGCCCGCAGGCGCTTTGGATCGGCCACCTGGTCCGGCCGCTGTTCAAAGTCCAGACCGACGACCTCAAGACCATCTTTGTGATGTTTGGCGTACAGCGCCTGAAGAAACGGCGCCTCATCGTGGCAATTGGGGCACCAGCTGCCCATCACATCGACCACCACCACCTTGTGGCGAAACCGCTCGTCGGTGTTGCTGACCAGCTTGCCCGTCAGATCCGGGAAAGCGAATCGGAACGGCTGGGCCCTGTCCTGGACCGTGGTGTGCCGGGTCGGATCGTTGGGCGCCAAGCCCTGGCGCGCGGCCACCGTCGGGCGCATCGCGATCAATGCCCGCGGCCCCGAGCCATCATTCAGCACCAGCTTCAATGTGTGATCGGCCTGGGGTGTGATTTCCAACAGGCCCGGACGCTCGCCAGCGTAATGAGACAGGCGAAACGTCCCGCCCTCGTAGCGCCCGTCCAGGGTGCCCGTGTCGCCATCGATACGCAGGATGGCGGCTTCCGCCTCGCCGCCGGTTTGCTTGACGATTAGGCGCCAGGCCGCCTCGCCCTTGTCGCTGGCGATGGGAATGATCCATTCCCCGCCGATAGCGGGCGCGGCGGCTGCCGAGGCGGTGGGCGCCTGGCTGGCCTTCAGCGCGTGGATCACCATCGTGCGGGTGGGGGTGACATAGGCGCCTTCCAGGCGGCCATTCTCGATGGTGGCGTCGAGATTGGCCGCGTAGTTCGGAAAGAACAGATGCAGGTGACCGCCCTTAAAATTACCTTCGCTCGATGGGTTGATGGCCCGAGGTCCGTCAAAAAAGTGGGCGCGCACCGCCGCGTCGGCGCTTTCCAGGCTCAGGCGAAAGGGTATGGCGCCGCCCTGAACATCGGCGGTGGCGCGCCAGACCCCGGCGATCCCATCGGCCGCGAGGGCGGGCAAGGCGAGGGAAAGCACGAAAATCTGCCCCGCGACGATCCAGAATCTGTTCATGATGATGCGTTGTCCAAGCCTCGGCCATTCGGAGACGGCCAACCTTCAGCTCGGGTTTGGGCCACGGGCGCCTATCCACACAATCGAAGATTTCCGAGAGCGCGTTGAGAATAGCTGGGGTGAAGACCGTATCTATCGCCCCTTGAAATGTGTGAGACTCTGTCACCATGGCTCGCACAGTTCTCGCTGAAACCACGACCGCTCCCTTCATCGGCTTTGGCTCCGACGCCCTGCCATTCTTCGAGTCCTTGGCTGCGAACCAGACCCGTGACTGGTTCCTGGCCAACAAGACTATCTACGAGACCCAGGTTCGTGATCCGCTTGGCGCGCTGGTGGAGGCTCTGGCGTTCGCGTTCGCGGCCCAAGACATTCCATTGACCGGCGACGCCAAGCGATCCCTGTTCCGCATCAACCGCGATGTGCGGTTCTCCAAGAACAAGAACCCCTACAAGACCAACGCCGGCGCGGTGATGACGCGGGACGGGATCAAGATGTCCAACGGACTGCTGTATATTCAGATCGGCGGCGAGGACGGATCGATGATGGCGGCGGGTTTCTACGGCCCCGAGACCAAGGATCTCGCAACCCTGCGCCATGCGATCGCCAACCGACCGGACGCCTGGGATGAGGTGGAAAGCGCTCTCGCCGAAGCTGGCCTTGGGCTGTCCATGGGCGACGCCCTCACCCGACCGCCCAAGGGCTTTGAGGCCTTCGCCGCTTCGCCCGTCGGTGAGGTGTTGAAACGGCGCAACTTCGTGACCAGCCGCCCCATGGGCCCCGATCGTCTTCGCGACGTCACGCTGATCGACGATATCGTCGACTTTGCCATCTCGGCCCTGCCACTATTACGGTTCGGTTGGCGCGCGCTGGATCGCGCGCGGGTTGGCCCTTAGGCAAGACGAATGACCGTGAAGTCGCCTCCCTCCCCAGCTCCCATCGCCCTGACCATGGGCGATCCCTCCGGGATAGGGCCGGAAATCATCGTCAAGCTGGCCGCTGATCCTGACCGACCGGCGGCTGACCTGGTGGTGGTGGGTGACGTCGGTGTGCTTCGGCGTGCGGGGACCACAATGGGCGTGAACATCGCGATCATCCCCATAACCGACCCATCACAAGCGGCGGGGTTGGAGGCAGGGACGCTTTGCGTGCTGCAGCCGGGTGCGGATCTGCCCGCCGACCTACCGATAGGCCAGATAGACGCGCGTTCCGGCGCCGCCGCCTTTGCCTATGTCCAGAAGGCCATCGACTTGGCTCTGGCGGGACAAGTGCGGGCCATCGTCACCGCGCCCCTGAACAAGGAAGCCATGTATGCGGCAGGGGTTCGATACCCAGGCCATACCGAGATCCTGGCCGATCGTTGCGGCGTGACTGACTTCGCCATGATGCTGGCCAATGACGAGCTCCGCGTCGTCCTGGTCTCGATCCATCTGTCCCTGACCGACGCCATCGCCGCCGTAACTCCCGAAACGGAGAGCCGCGCCATCCGCTTAGCCCACCGGGCGGGTCTGGCTTTCGGCTTCGCCAAGCCCCGGGTGGCAGTGGCGGGGCTAAACCCTCACGCCGGTGAGGGCGGCATGTTCGGTCGGGAGGACTTGGAGATCATCGCTCCCGCGATCGCCGCCGCACGACTTGAGGGTATAGAGGCCTCGGGCCCCTGGCCCGGCGACACGGTGTTCATGCGCGCCAGGAAAGGCGAATTCGATATTGTCGTGGCCCAGTACCACGATCAAGGCCTGATCCCGGTGAAATATCTGGGCGTCGACGATGGCGTCAACGCCACCCTGGGCCTGCCGTTCGTGCGCACCAGCGTCGATCACGGCACCGCATTCGACATTGCCGGCAAGGGCCTCGCCGACCCTGCCAGCCTGGCCTATGCGCTGAAACAGGCCATCGCCATGACCGGCGGCTGAGCCATGGCTCCCGACTTCATCTTCATGCTGACACGGGCGGACCGAACCATCGAAGACGCCGAGGCGCGCCTGCCGGAAGTGCTGGGCGCCGGCATGCATCATGTGGGGTTCAAGGACGTCGGCCTGCCGCCGGAGGCGTTGCGGCGACTTGCGACGGCCATTCGGGCGGCCGGGGCGAGGACCTATCTGGAGGTGGTCAGCCATGGCGAGGACAGCGAAGCGAAATCCGCCAGAATGGCCATGGACCTCGGAGTCGATGTTCTGATGGGCGGGGTGCGCCCCGAGGTGGTGACTCCGATCATCGCGGGATCGACGATCCGCTACTATCCGTTTCCTGGCGAGGTGGTCGGTCATCCGAGCGTTCTGGCCGGCACGGTAGCGACGATTGTAGAAAGCGCTCGCCGGCTATTGGCGACCCCCGGTGTGGATGGCCTCGACCTGCTGGCCTATCGCTTCAAGGGAGATGCGGCAGACTTGATGCGAGGCGTCTGCGCGGTGGCGGGTGCGCGGCCCGTGGTGATTGCCGGGTCTCTGGACTGCGTGGAACGGCTGGAAGCCGTCGTGGCTTGTCGAGCCGCCGCCTTCACCGTCGGCACCGCGGCGCTGGATGGCGTCTTTCCCGCGCCAGCCACCCTCGCGGATCAATTGGCGTTCATTAAGTCCACCCTGGCCCGAATGCGGGATCGGGACGCCTTCAGCGCTTGCGGGTAAACGCCCCGATTCGGGTTTCCATGTCCGGCCCCCTGCCCTCGCCGTGGTAGATCTCATGCGAGAGACCAACGGCGACGGGCAGGCCGTCGGTATGGAGTAACAGGCGCTTATTGGCCGCGTGGCTGAAGGATGAATTGGCCAGTATCTCCGAGGTGAGCGAATTCAGCGCGGTATCGAACTCGCTGTCCGGCACGCACTGATTGGCCAGTCCCATGGCCTCGGCCTGACGGCCGGAATAGGTGCGGCAAGTGAACATCATTTCGCGCGCCCTGTAGGTGCCAACCCGGCGGGGCAGGCGTTGGCTGAGACCCCAAACAGGTGTTAGGGCCCATTTGGCATGGGTATCCGCGAACTTGGCCGACTCGGCGGCCAGAACGATATCGCCCACCAGGGCCAACTCCAGAGCGCCCGTGTAACAATGTCCGTGCACGGCGCTTATCACCGGTATCAGCAGATTGGCCAGGCGTTCGATCACATGCGATTGATAGTTCGGCCTGGGCAGTCTCTCGCCGCTGGCGATGTCACCCAGGTCGTGGCCGGCCGAGAAACAACGGCCCGCGCCGCGCAGCACCACAACGCCGACCGGAGTTTTCTCGATATCCGCGACCTGGGCTTCCAGCGCCTCGAACAAAGCGACATTCAAAGCGTTCAGCTTGTCGGGTCGATTCAGGGTGAGTTGGGCTACCCCTCCCGAATCGGCACGCAGGACGAGATCGGACATGGTGTTAGCTCCCTTTTTGCAGGTGACCTTACACCGAAATGGGCATCCACGATCAAGGCGCGGCGGCCGACCCCGCCGGGGTGCGGATGTCATTCGCGCCCAACAGAACGTCCGTGTGCGGAAATCCGAGCGCCTTCGCGGACCCTGCATCGTGCGGCGAGACCCCGATAACGGCGGCGGAATTGCCCGCTGTCCAGACCTCGAGCGGCACGATCTTGTGGCCCATCGCTTCTAGCGCCCTGGTCACCTCGGGAGTCAGGGCGCCGGGCTCGGCCTGCAAGGTGTCGGGCAGCCACTGGTGGTGGAACCGTGGAGCGTCCACCGCCTCTTGTAACGGAATCTGATGGTCAATCACCGCCACCAGGATTTCCAGGACAGTGGTGATTATGCGGGCCCCACCGGGCGATCCGACCACCAGCACCGGCTTACCGTTCTTGAGAACGATCGTCGGGACCATTGAACTCAGTGGCCGCTTGCCCGGAGCGATGGCGTTGGCCTTGCCCTGCACCAGGCCAAAGCCGTTGGGAGACCCGGGCTTGGCGGTGAAATCATCCATCTCATCGTTGAGCAGATAGCCAGTTCGGCCGGCGATCACCTTGGCGCCGAAATCGTCGTTGATCGTATAGGTCACGGCGACGGCGTTCCCCCAGCGGTCGACGACCGAGTAGTGGGTGGTGTTGGCGTTCTCATGCGGCGCGGTGGCGGCGCCAAGACTGGCGGACGGCGTGGCATGGGCGGGTTCGATCGTCGCGCGGAGCTTGTCGGCATAGGCCATCGAGGTCAGCCTTCCGACCGGGTTGTCGATGAAGGCGGGGTCACCCAGGGCGTTGTTGCGATCGAAGTAAGCCCGGCGCATCGCCTCCGTCATCACGTGCACCTCGGCCGCCGAGCGATAGCCGTATTGGCTCAGTGGGTATCCCGAGAGGATGTTCAGCATTTCACAGATCGTCACCCCACCAGAACTCGGCGGCGGCGCCGAGACCACCGTATAGCCGCGGTAGGAACAGGTGACCGGTGCGTCCTGAGTGACCGTGTAGGATTCGAAGTCCGCCTTTGTCAGCAGGCCACCGCCTACCTTGGCGGCGGCCGCCACGGTGTCGGCGTTGGTTCCGCGATAGAACGCCTCGGCCCCACCGG
>JAYVYH010000205.1:0-4693 GCA_043784385.1 Caulobacteraceae bacterium
TGGCTCAGAGGCCCGGGTTCGTGAAGAGCCGGGACAACCTGATGGACGCGGCTTACGAAGATCAGGTCTATGTCGACGACCGCACCATCGACAGCCACATCAAGCGTATGCGCAAGAAATTCCGCGAGGTCGACCCCGAGTTCGACGCGATCGAAACCCTGTATGGCGTCGGCTACAGATATCGCGAATCCTGATCCGGACGGCCGCCGGAAATCCCCAGGCCCGCCGGGCCGCGGCGCCCGTCAGGTTGTGCTTTCACGGTTGGGCAGGACCATCATCCTGCTCAATCTGCTTGGCCTTGCCATCCTTGTCGGCGGCGCGCTGATCCTTAACGAATCCCAGCCGGGACTTGTCGAAGCCCGGCTGGAGAGCTTGGGCGTGCAGGGCGAACTAATCGCCACGGTCATCGATCAGACTGCCACTGGCGGCGATCCGGTTTCCAGACTGGATACCGACATCGCCAGGCGGGTTCTGCAATCGCTGTTCATCCCCGTTTCCCAGCGCGCTCGCCTCTACGACACCCGCGGTCGTCTGCTGGCTGACTCCGACAGGGTGGCGAACCGGGTCCGGTCTAGCCGGCTGGCGCCCGCCGCGGCCCAGGGGGAGGCCGCTCCCCGTCCGCGCGGTTCCGCATTCTCCAAGGACAAACAGGCGCAGGAAGCGCGATTGGATCTGGCTCGGGAGGTCGCCGGCGCCCTGACCGGGGGCGCGACCTCGGACGAGCGCGTCAACGAGGATGGTCATCGAGTGGTGTCGGTGTCGGTGCCGATCCGCCACGTGCGGGCGGTGCTTGGCGTGCTGACCCTGGAATCCGACGACGTGGACAGCATCGTCGCCGCCCAGCGCATGGCTCTGGCGCCCTTTGCCCTGATCGCCGTCGGTGTAGCGCTATTTTCATCGCTGCTGTTGATCCAGCGAATCGCCGTGCCGGTGCTCAGGCTCGCCCGCGCCGCCGATCAGGTGCGCCTGTCGCGAGCGCGGGCGATCTCTTTGCCCGACCTCGCCAAACGCAAAGATGAGCTGGGGGACCTGACCCGGTCGTTGGAAACCATGACGGTGGCGCTTTCGGAGCGGATGGTGGCGATCGAGCGGTTTGCCGCCGACGTCTCGCATGAGCTGCGCAATCCGATGACCTCGATCCGGTCGGCGGTGGAAACGCTTGAACTGGTCAAGACCGACGCGCAGCGCCAGCGGCTGACGGCCATCCTGCAGCACGATGTGAACCGCCTGGACCGGCTGATCAGCGACATCTCCAACGCCTCGCGCCTTGATGCCGAACTGGCTCGCAACACGCCCTCGCCCATGAATGTGGCGCGCCTGCTGGCGGATATCTGTGATTTTTACACCGCCACCGCCAAGTCTGGCGACGTCCGCGTCACCTTTGTCGCGCTCAATGCCTCCGTGCCGGTGATGGTGATCGGCCGGGAAAGCCCGCTCGGTCAGGTGTTCCGCAATCTGGTGGACAATGCCCGCTCGTTCAGTCCGCCGGGGGGAGAGGTTCGGGTCTATCTGTCGATAACGCGGGACGAGGTGAACGTGCGGGTCGAGGACGACGGTCCAGGCATCCCGCCGGACAATCTCGAGACGGTGTTCGAGCGTTTCTATACCTCGAGGCCGAAGGGCGCAGCGTTCGGAGGCAATTCCGGGCTGGGCCTGGCCATCGCGCGCCAGATCATCAAAACGCATGGCGGGCGAATTTGGGCCGAGAATCGCATGGATGGCGATCAGGTCCTGGGCGCCAGTTTTCGTGTCGCCATGCCCTTGGCATGATCGTGCACGCCGGACTGATCGCTCTTCGCCTGGGCGGTGGCTGGCGGGGTGTCCTGATCCAGGGGCCTTCGGGCTCGGGTAAGAGCGATCTGGCGCTGCGGGCGATCGGACAGGGCTTTCGCCTGGTGGCGGACGACCGGACGGTGCTGTTTCTATCGGCGGGGCGGCTGTTCGGCCGCGCTCCTGGAGCTCTGCACGGTTTGATCGAGATCCGAGGCGTGGGCGTCGTCCAGATGGCCGTTTTGGATCTGGCGCCGATCGTGCTTTCGGTGCGGTGCAAAACAACTCTCGACGCGGTTGAACGCCACCCGGAGTCAACATTCATTGACCTTCTTGGCGTGGCGGCGCCGGTCATGGACCTCTGGCCTTTTGAAAATTCCGCACCCGCGAAGATAAGTCGCGCCATTGAACATCTTGGAGCGCGCCCCTAACGAGCGTATCAGGTTCGGCGACGCCGCTCGACCGGCGTGCTGGGGCCATGGGCAAGATGAGACCATCAGGGTTCCGAAGGGATCCGATTCTTGTTCCTTATTTCGTGTGTCGAACCCGGTCGGGGCTTTGTTCCAGAGCCATCGGGTTGCAGAGGATAGCGCCTTTGAGGGTCTACGCGTGATCGGGCTGGTTATCGTGACACACGGGCGACTGGCTGAAGAATTCATTCACGCAATGGAGCACGTCGTCGGGCCGCAGCCCGCCGTCGCCGCCATCTGTATCGGCCCGGACGACGACATGGAGCGGCGACGCCGCGATATCCTCAACGCCTGCCGCAATGTCGACGGCGGCCAGGGGGTGATATTGCTGACCGACATGTTCGGCGGCACTCCGTCCAATCTGGCGATTTCAGTGATGGAACAGACCAAGGCCGAGGTGATCGCCGGCCTCAACCTGCCCATGCTGATCAAGCTGGCAAGCATTCGCGGCAAGGAGCCGCTGGACATCTGCGTCAGTCACGCCCAACAGGCGGGGCGCAAATACATATCGGTCGCCTCTTACGTCCTGGCTGGCGAGAAGTGAGGTCCAAGGTCACTGTTGAGATCGTCAACGAACGGGGACTCCACGCCCGGGCGTCGGCCAAGTTCGTCAAACTGGCGGGAACCTTCCAGTCCCAGGTCAGCGTGACCCGCGAGGATCAGACCGTCGACGCCCTTTCCATCATGGGCCTGATGATGCTGGCCGCCGGTCCCGGATCAACCATCGAGATCGTCGCCGACGGTGTCGACGCCCCAGCCGCCGCCGCGGCCCTGTGCCGTCTGGTGGAGACCCGGTTCGAAGAGGACCGCTGAAGAGATATAACGATATCCTTATGTCTTCTTGCGAAGGTGGGCGGCGGCGTCTATAGAGCCCGCCAGCAATCAGCAGGAGCCCAAAACGTGGCCAACTATCTCGTCAGAGACATCTCCCTGGCCCCGTGGGGCCGCAAGGAACTGGAAATCGCCGAAACCGAAATGCCGGGCCTGATGGCCCTGCGTGAGGAATTCGGCGCGTCGCAGCCGCTGAAGGGCGCGCGGATCGCCGGTTCGCTGCACATGACCATCCAGACCGGCGTGCTGATCGAAACCCTCCAGGCCCTGGGCGCCGACGTGCGCTGGGCCTCGTGCAACATCTTCTCTACCCAGGACCACGCCGCCGCCGCCATCGCCGTCACCGGCACGCCGGTGTTCGCCACCAAGGGCGAGACGCTGGATGAATATTGGGACTATGCGCACCGAATTTTCGAATGGTCGGATGGCGGCTATCCCAACCTGATCCTCGATGATGGCGGCGACGCCACCGTGCTCTGCGTCCTGGGTCCCAAGGCCGAGCTCGACCCGACCCTACTCGACCATCCGAACAACGAAGAGGAAGAGGCGCTCTATCGGACGATGAAGCGCTATCTGAAGGAAAAGCCGGGCTTCTATTCGGCCATCCGCGCCGCGATCAAGGGCGTCTCCGAGGAGACCACCACCGGCGTCCACCGCCTCTATCAGATGGCCGAGCGCGGCGAGCTGCCGTTCCCGGCCATCAACGTCAACGATAGCGTCACCAAGTCGAAGTTCGACAACCTCTATGGCTGCCGCGAGAGCCTGGTCGACGCCATCCGCCGCGGCACCGACGTGATGCTGTCGGGCAAGGTCGCGGTGGTCTGCGGCTATGGCGACGTGGGTAAGGGCTCGGCTGCCTCTTTGCGCCAGGGCGGCGCCCGGGTCTTCGTCACCGAAGTCGACCCGATCTGCGCGCTGCAGGCGGCGATGGAAGGCTATGAAGTCCAGACGATCGAGGACACCCTCGGCCGCGCCGATATCTATGTCACCGCCACCGGCAACAAGGACGTGATCACCGTCGACCACATGCGGGGGATGAAGAACAACGCCATCGTCTGCAACATCGGCCACTTCGACTCCGAAATCCAGATCAGCGGCCTGCGCAATATGAAGTGGGACGAGATCAAGCCGCAGGTCCACCATGTGGAGTTCCCGGACGGCAAGAAGCTGATCATCCTGTCCGAAGGCCGCCTGGTAAATCTCGGCAACGCCACCGGCCACCCGAGCTTCGTGATGAGCGCCAGCTTCACTAACCAGACCCTGGCCCAGATCGAGCTGTGGTCGAACGGCGCGGCCTACGAGACCAAGGTCTACACCCTGCCCAAGCACCTCGACGAAAAGGTCGCCATGCTGCACCTGGCCAAGCTGGGCGCCAAGCTGACCACCCTCTCCAAGGACCAGGCCGACTATATCAGCGTGCCCCAGGCCGGCCCGTTCAAGCCCGATCATTATCGGTATTAGGGGATAGGCTCCGCCCGGCCGGGGCGGCTTATTCCCGATTTCCACCGTTAACGACCGTAGATACGGTTGGCTTGGCCGGGGGAGCGGCAGGGGAGATATCGCGGCGCTGGCGGGGAGTCCGTGGGCAGCCCGCGGGGCGATCGACGGGCGCTGGCGGGGCG
>JAYVYH010000206.1:0-23321 GCA_043784385.1 Caulobacteraceae bacterium
GCGATGAGCCAGGAGGCGTTCACCGCCTATCGCGCCCTGGTCTATGAAACACCCGGTTTCGAGGACTATTTCCGCCAGTCGACGCCGCTGCGCGAGATCGCCGATTTGAAGATCGGCAGCCGCCCGGCCTCGCGCACCGCATCGACCAGGATCGAGGATCTGCGCGCCATACCCTGGGTGTTTTCCTGGTCGCAGTCGCGGGTGATGCTGCCCGGCTGGTTCGGTTTCGGATCGGCCACGGCCGGCGCCGGCGTGGCGCGGATCGAGGCGCTGACCCGCCTGCACGCCGCTTCGCCGTTCTTCCGCTCGGTGGTCTCCAACCTGGAGATGGTGCTGGCCAAGTCGAGCCTGCCGATCGCCGCGCGCTATGCCGAACTGGTCGAGGACCAAGCGCTGGCCGCCGCGATCTTCCCGCGTATCGAGGCCGAATGGCGCGCCAGTCGTGACGCGGTGCTGGCCATCACCGGCCATAGCGCGCTGCTGGAAAACAACCCCCGCCTGGCCCAGTCGATCCGCCTGCGCCTGCCCTATATCGACCCGCTGAACGTGCTGCAGATCGAACTGCTGCGCCGCTACCGCGCCGGCGAGGCCGACGAAGACGTGCGCCGGGGCATCCACATGTCGATCAACGGCGTCTCGGCGGGGCTGAGGAACAGCGGGTAGGCGGGAGAGTCTATGCAGCTGAATCAACGTGTTACCTTGCCAGAATTTCAATTGGATGACGTCTGACTTTCAATTGGACGAAGATCAGGCTCAAATCGGATCAGTCATCGACGAGATGGCGCGGGCCGGATCGTCGGCGTAGGATTGATCTTATGAGCAAGGTAGAGATGCGCCTCGAGATCGATACTGAGCTTGTCGCGCAGACAGCGGGTGTCGCGTTCGATGATGCGGCGGATGAGCGCGCGCGGCGCTGGGCCGATGAAAACGCCGATGCGGTCAGCGTCCATAATGCGCGCATCGCCGACCGAGGCGTATTCGGCCAAGACCTGCGACGCTGGTGAGTGAAACCGTCCGACGCCTTTCGTAATCGACTGGAAGCGTCCAGCAACTTCGCATCGAGGGGCAAAGCCATCATGGACACGAACCTGGGCCTGGATCGTCGGCGGCTGCTGGGCGGGCTTGGTCTGGCAGGGCTAAGCGGCCTTGCCGGCTGCGCGACGGCGCGACGGCTTCGCTCACGGTCTCTGACCCGCTCGTCGCGGGCCACCGGCAGGCAGTTGGACCCCCGCTTCCCGCATCGCTCTGACCGACGCGGCGGGGTCGGCGTTGGGAGCGCTGTGGAAGGACGAGAGCATCACACCGGTGCGAGGCCAGATCGGCTGGCTGGTCCCGCAGCCGGAGCTGACCTATGGGCTGTTTTACCGCGATGTCAGCATCTTCCCGAGGCGCGACGGCGTGATGGTGCAGGCGATCGAGGGCGGCGACCTGAAGGGCTACAAGAACGACGACGAAACCCCCGACCGGGCCGAATCGGAGAAGACGGTGGCCGTCATGGCCGAGCTGAATTCACGGATGCGACGGGCATAGGCCGCTGGGAGTTCACTGGGAGGTTCTCGGGAGGCGCCTGGTAGGTTGGCGGTAGGTTCCTGGGAGATTCTTGGGCGCTGAATGGGCGCTGGCTGGGCGCTGGCTGGGAGGCAACTGGGCGGTTAAGAATTCAAATCTCCGGAGCCATTCGCCTTCAGAATTTTCACTAAACTACTATTTTTATTCTTTTTAATCTCACCAACGGATCCGTCGAGACGATGCGGATGGGCGCTTTCGTCGCGATTGTTCGCAAAATCGACCGGGGTTGAGGTTTGGCGGGCGGGCATGGGAGGGGTCTGGGGCCTGGGCGAGTTTCGAACAAGCCCAGACCATAGCATCAAATCATGCAATTTGCAATAGTCGCGCCATCAGTTCACGCCAACGCATAGCGTATCGGCAACGCCTTCGGGCCGTTGACGAAGTTGGCTTCGGAGAGCTTGGCCTGGCCGGCCAATTCGACGGATTTCAGCCTGGGTAGCAGTTCCTCCCACAATATTCGCATTTCAAGCTTGGCCAGGTGCTGGCCCAGGCACAGGTGGGCGCCGTAGCCGAACGCCAGGTGCCGGTTGGGCGCGCGGTCGACGCGGAATTCGTCAGGGTCCTCGAACACCTCTTCATGCCGGTTGCCGGACGGGTAGCACAACATCAGCCACTCGCCCTTGCCGATGGCCTGGCCGCGCAGGGTGGTGTCGTGCCCCGTCGTGGCGACGATCAGATAGTAGGACACCGCGTCGAGGTCCGAGATCGGCTGGCCGTCGACCGTGGCGTTGGCGATGGTGCTGGCCACATCGTCCCTCGGCCTGGCGCGCCGGTCCGCGGTCGGCACCCTGAAGTAGTTGAAGAAATCCATCATCGTCGCCTGCATTTCCAGCTGCCGGGCCTCGGGCGTGTCGGCGCCGCCCTGGCGACGCAGGTCGGGGTCGGTGGAGCCGAACAGCTCCTGGGTCAGCTTCAGCATGCGCGGCTCATCCTCACGCGGCACGCCCAGGATCTCCATGATCACCCGTAGCGGAAAATGCAGGGCCACCTCTTCGACGAAGTCGCACGCCCCGCCCATGGCCTCCATCCGCGCCACCGCTTCGCGCGCCAGCTCGCGGATACGACCCTCCAGCTTGCGGATGTTCTGCGGCATGAACCAGGCCTGGGTCAGGGCGCGGTATTTCATGTGGTCCGGCTCATCCATCTGCATCAGGGTGTAGATCAGCGGCCGGCCCGCCGCCCGGGCCTCGCGTCCGCGCTCGACCGCTTCATGCGGCGCCAGGGTCGAGGGGAAATCGCCATAGGGGAACAGGGCCTTGTCGCGGCTGATCTCCAGGATGTCGGCGTATTTGGTAACGATCCGGAACGGATCGGAGCCCGGCAGGTTGGCCGGAGCCAGGGGCTCGTTGCGGCGCAGCCAGGCGTAGGCGGCGTACAAGCGGGCGGGGTCGGCGTGGGCCTTGGGATCGACGACGGCGGCGATGGCCGCCTCGCGGGTCATGCTCATGGATGGGCTCCTGGCGCGCTGGCACGTTTCCGGCGGTGGAAGTGGCCGGCTACCGACACAAGGCGTGACGCTATCACAATGAACCCTTGAAGTTGGGGTCGGTCAGGCGGGCTCGATGGCGATATTGGCGTGCCTCACCCTCACCGCCTGCCGGCGAACGCATCCGCGTCGAGGTCGAGTGTCGAGTTCTCGCAGGACTTGGCGTTCTTCGAACCCGACCTTTGCGGCCCGTTAGACTTCAGGGCCGAAAGTCGCCATTCCAAACGGGTAAAATGGGCGGAGAGCGGAAGTTGTGTTCGGTGACAAGATGATGGAAAATTCACCAAGAATTCACTCCATTGGCAGCTATATCGTCGACTTCGATAGTTATCAAATATGTCTAATCTTCTCAATAACTTTTTCCATGGCAGGTATTATAAGAATGTTGATGAATAATTATGCAAATGCGATTGGTGGCAATATCTCCACTGAATACGCCTAATGTTTTATTGGATAATGCAAAGTAAGATCAGTAACTCGTACAAATATTGAATTTCCCCCTAACCAAAACCAGTACCTACGTATTAATCTCCGGTAATATCTAATTATTCCCATTGTCATTCCGACGAGTACCGCAAATATTGCCGCCCGATCACTATTAACAAACTTCTGTGATTGAAAACAAGACAAACTACCGGGAACGAGCGCCATAACTCCTTATTTTCTGAATTCTTTGGCTGTAACACCTTCACGGTCTAGGGAATTCGTAAACTTTTACTTATAGCATGCACTTTTTATCCTTCTGGAGCTATGCCAATGTCCACTCCTGGCGCACCCCTGCCCCGCCATGAGCCTCGTGTAGGCTATGGCGGCAGAACGCTACCCACCTCACCCGCCCGGGATCAAGGCTCGCGCGGCACCCCGTTTTCCGCCAGTATGCCCCCCCGTTTCGAGCCAGATCTCGACGATCAACTACACTACCGGAGGCAAAACCGATGGGCAGAGCGTTCAATATCGTCATGCGGATCTTCAGCACTCTGCTGGGCCTGTTAGTCATTTTCATGGGCCTGGTCTGGATCGGACAGGGCCTGCACATCGGGCCGGAGGCGATCATGCGCGGCTTCATGGTCAGCGACCCAAAGTGGGCGATCTATGGCGCGATCCTGGCCGCGCTCGGCGTCGGCCAGGTGGTCTGGACCAACACCCGCCGAGGCTGAGCCTGACGCGATGTGATTGACCGGGGCGGCCGGTGCATTATTATATCTATATGTATCCAGAGGGCGCGCGATGACCTCGCTGAAACTGACCGCCGTTGGCACCTCCACCGGCGTGGTGATCCCCAAGGAGATGCTGAACCGGCTGAATGTTCGCAAAGGTGACGTGCTCTACGCCATCGAAACCCCCGATGGCGGCTACCGCCTGACGCCCTACGATCCTGATTTCGCCGCCAGGATGGACAGGGCCGAGGAGATCATGCGGCGCTATCGCAACACGCTGCACGCCCTGGCGAAATGAAATGACCGTATGGGTCTGGCCGGGTGAGCACGACGCGCTGGCCGTGCACGATCGCTCTCTCTCGCTGCATGGTGGCGCGGCGGGGGTGCGCGATCACGGCCTGCTGGCCTCGGTTCTGGCGCGACCAAGACAGCTGGAGGCCAACGGCGAAGCCGTCGACGTAGTTGATCTCGCGGCCTCATACACAGCGGGCCTGATACAGAACCATCCGTTCATCGACGGAAACAAGCGCACCGGCTTTGTGATCGGTATCCTGTTCCTGGAACTGAACGGTGCGCGGTTCACCGCTAGCGAGGAGGCCGCGACCCAGGCCGTGATGGGACTCGCTGCCGGCGCCCTCGACACGGCGGGCTACGCGGCATTCCTGAGGGAGAACAGCCAGCTCGGATGAGCGCGGATATTCGCCGCCGATCCAATGTGTTCCAACACCCACCACAGCGAGTGCTTTTGGCGGCGCGATCAGCACGCCGACCGTCGAGGCGCTGGCGCGGCAGGGCGTGCGCCTCGCCAAGATTGGCGCGCATCACCCCGACAGCAGCTGACGCGACTGAAGCGCCGCCGTCGAGATGTCCTTCGTGCCCGGCGGCGTGTCCACGATGGGCGCCGAGCGCTCGACAACTCGACACCCCACGTGGGTTTTCGCTGATCCGCGGACGCTAATATCGATTGATGACGTGGTCCCGGATATCGGTGTAGACCTCCCGCGACGCCGCAGTCGGGCACAGGATGACGACTTCGGCGAGACCCGCGGCTTCGTAGGCCCGCAAGTGGTCGATAATCTCATCGGGCGTCCCGACCAGCGGGGACGACGCCTTGATCAGCTCCGGGGTGACGAAGCGCCGTTCCTCTTCCCGCAAATAGGTGCAGTGACCGCCATGAATGCGCCGGTGCAGTTCGTCGATCGGCAGGTTGAGCCCCCGTGCGAAGTCCTTGAACTGGTCCCAGACATCGCGGCACGGCTCGGGAATGGCGGGGTCTTCACCGGTCTGCACCAGGGCCTCCCACCAGTAGTGCACGGACGCCATCACCTCCGCGCCGATCGCCTCGACCACCCTCTCACTGGCCAGGGTCTCGCCGGGGCGAACCACCAGCGCGGAGACCAGCATCGCCTGGGGAAACGGGTCGGGCAGCTGTCGGCCGGCGCCCAGCGCGCCCTGGCGAACCTGATCGGTGCTTTGGGCGAATTGCCATAGCCCCTCCATTATCGCCACGCGGCCATCGCCATAGAGGCCCGCTGTCTTGCAGCCGAGCGGGCCGTTGGCGGCCACATACAGCGGGATCTTGTGCTCGAAGTCGAAGAAACCCTCACCGCGGTGCATGTGGGCGATTTCGTGGGTTTCACCTTCCCAGGTGAACGAGACCGGCTCACCGCGAAGCAGCGCGCTCAGGACGCGTACATATTCCCGAAACGCCTTCGCCTTCAGCGGGTTGAACCCCATCGTGCGCATCGCCGTATGACCGGTGCCGATGGCCATGTGCGCGCGCCCGGGCGCCAGCTGGTTGATGCTGGCGATGGCGTTGGCGGCGACCGGCGGAATACGCGGGCCGGCGATCGAGACGCCCGACCCGATACGAATGCGCGAGGTGTTGTGCGCCGCCAGCGCCATGGTCGCGTAGGCGTCGGACCAGATCATCTGGGAGTCGCCAAACCAGATGCTGTCGTAGCCCAGATCTTCCGCAAACACGGCCAATTGCCAATCGCTGATCGAAGTGTTGGCTAGCACGCCGAATTTCATTGCGACCTCCCTGATATTTTCTAAGACGAGGCTGCGGAAACGCCGCGCGCCGTTCACTCTGCTTTCGCGTTGTAGCCCGATGAAGCTGGGCGGTCATCAGCGGCCGGGTGGCCTGGGCGCGCCTGCCGGGCTAACACTCGTGGATGGCGCGAACCAAACAAAGCCCCGAGTTCGAGATTGACGTCGGTGGAGAGCCTTACGTCTGGCGGCTTCATCGCCTGCCCGGCTGGTCCAGTGACGCGGCGGAGCCGCACGGCATGGCGCTGGCCGTGCGTCACAAGGAGGGGCAGCGCGAAGCGGTGCTGGACTTCCCAGCTGGACCGCAGCCCAGGTTCGGCGCGCCGCTACTGAAGCCCTCGCAGATCGCGCCGGCGCTGGTGGCGAAAGCCATCGCATCGGCCATCGCGGCGGGATGGGAGCCGCTTTCCCGCGGGAAGACAGTCTCGATCGTGGTGGATAAGACCGGCGCCTGAGCGACGACGGTAGGAGAGCGACAATGACCCGCGAAGACGCCGAACAGGTGCTCATCGAAGCCGGCGCGGCGTCCGACAGCGCATTTCCGTTGCTCGAGGGGGCGCTGGCCTGCTCGGCGCACGAACACCCAGGCCGCTCCGTCGAGCCCGCCCGGGCGTTGCTGGCGCAAGCCGCGGCGCGTCTCGAGGATCGCTTGAAGCAGGCGCCGCCAGAAGAGGCGATCGCCCGAACGATGGCCGGCGATCTCGGTTTGGCCGGTGACGCGGTGACCTACGACCGCATCGACAACGCCGATATCGTCTCGGTCTGCGAGCGACGCTCTGGGCTGCCGGTCGCCCTCGGCGTTCTCTATATCGACGTCGCCCGGCGCTGCCGACTGGTGGCCCAAGGCCTGGACTTTCCAGGGCATTTCCTGTTGCGGCTGGACGTTCAGCGGGGTCCGCTGGCGATCGATCCGTTCAACGGCGGCGAGCCGGTGGCGACCGCCGAATTGACCCGCCGCGCCCTGGCCGCGGGCCTGTCGCCCGATCTGGCCAGCCGGCCTGAGGTTCTGATGACGCCGGCGACGGACCGCAGGGTGTTGACGCGGCTGCAATTCAATATCCTCGCCCGGGCTCAGCAGGCCGGAGACCATGACCAGGTGGAACGCGCGGCGTTGCGGTGCGCCCTGCTCAACCCTTCGGATCCCCAGTTCTGGCTGCAGGTCGCCAGCGCCCGCGAAGCGCAGGGCGCCCTGACAGGCGCGCTCCAGGCTCTCGGCCGGGCGGAGAGCCTGGACATCGGCGCGGCGCGGTTGGCGCAGGCGGCGCGCCAGCGCCTGCGGTCAAAGCTGAACTGACTGAACCAGGACCGGGGCGGCTTCCCCTCACCCGGTCGTCAATGCCGCGTCGCGCGCGTCCAGTTGGCGACGGATCTCGCCGTGACGCTCGGCGGTCAGGCGCCAGCCGATGAAGCAGAGTCCCCCCAGCATGACGAAGAACACTGGGCCGATGTAGTACGCCAGCTCGAGGCCGAGCAGGGCCTGGTGGGTGTTCGCCGCCCCCTCTCCCGGGCGGAATCCCAGCCTGGCCAGTAGGGGATAAGAGAGGCCGATCGCCAGGGCGCCGGCGATCTTGGTCGCCCCGGTGACCAGGGAATAGAGCAGACCCATCCGCTCCCGGCCCTGCTCCAGGCGCACCTCGTCGCCCACGTCGGCCATCATCGCGGTCATCATGATCAGATAGCCAGCCTGCGCGAAGCCCAGGAATCCGAGGACCAGGGCGCCCATCAGCACATTGCCGTCGCGAACCAGCAGGAAGCTGAACAGCCCCACGGAATAGCTGGTCGTCGCCACCATCAGTGTGCGGTGCTTGCCGATGCGGCGCGAGAGCTGGGCGAAGAGTGGCGCGCCGATAGCGCCGCCGATCAGCGAAGCCGCCACCAGGCCCGCCGCGACGGGGATCGAGAATCCGAGGATCTCGTTGGCGAAGAACAGGTAGAGCGCGCCCTGCCAGCCCGGTCCCAGGCTCAGCGCCATCGCCGCGAAGCAGATCCGCAGCACCGCCGGCCTGGTGATCAGCGCCCAGTAGTCCTTGAGCGTGAAGGCGGGTCCGGCCACATGCGGGGCGATGCGCTCGGGCGTGCGCCAGGCGGCAAAGCCGATGGCGATCGGCGCGACGACCATGATGAACAGCCCCATGACCTGCACGTCTTCGGCGCGGGGTCCGCCCAGGGCCTTGGCGACCGCCGGCAGGAAGAGGATCATCATTCCCGCCACCACCCCGACGGGCTGGGCTATGCCGCCCAGGCGCGTGCGATCGTGATAGCCGGTGGCGAGGTTGGCGCCCCACGCCGCATAGGCGAGGCTGAGGATGGATGTCGCCAGATAAAGCACCAGCAGCCAGCCGACCAGATAGGCCATGCCGATCCCTTCTGGCGCGAAATACAGGCGCCACACCGCCACCATCAGGATCGGGACGCCGGCCAGGAGCCAGACCCGGTAGCGTCCAAGGGAGGTGCGCGTCCGGTCCATCAGGATGCCGAGCAGCGGATCGACACCGATGTCGATCAGCCTGACCACGGCGAAAGCAGTGCCGATGACGACCAGATCGACGTGCAGATGGCTGGCGAAATAGCGCGGCAGGAAGATCAACAGGGCGATCGCCTGCGCGACGATCGGCAGGTTGGCGATCGCGAACGTCAGCATCACGCGGAACGATAACGCCTGGCGCGCGTCTTGCGCGGGCGCCGGGGTGGCCCTCTGGTCCATCGGTCGCCCTCCCAGGCCTGTTCCACGCCGGCCTTGGGGGTGCAGCCCTTGCGCGGCCTGTCACCCATCCACCGAACTCCGCGTGCAGGTTCACATCAATGCGGATGCGATTCAAGCGCGTGCTATTCAACAGGCCACCCAGAGTCGTTCAGTCTGGGTGCGACAGTCGACAGGGAGAAACGCCATTCGCGCACTGGTCACCGGCGGTAATCGCTACATCGGCCGCGACCTGGTGTTCGAGCTGGCGAAGCGCGGCCATGAGGTCACCGTGGTCAACAGCCATGAGGGCGATCTTCCCGACGGCGCCCGCCGCATCCATTGCGACCGCACTCAGCCGGGCGCCCTCGCCGCCGCGCTGGCCGATCATCGCGACGCCTTCGATGTGATCTTCGACCACACCGCCTATCGACCCGCCGACATGGCGCCGCTGATCGAGCTGTTTCGCGGCCGGGTCGCCCACTATGTGTTCACCAGTTCGCAGGCGGTCTATCGGCGCAGCTATGTGCAGCCGCTGCGCGAGACCTTTCGCCGCCACGATCCGGGCAACGCCGATCCGCGCGCAACCTATGGGGTGGGCAAGGTTCAGTGCGAGGACCACCTGCTAGGCCTGTGGAAATCCGAGGGCCTGCCGGTGACGATCCTGCGGGTCGGCCACACCATGGGTCCGCGCAGCCCGGCCGCGACGCGCGACCCGGCGCTGTTCGCCCGGCTGGAGGCCGGCCGGCCGATCCTGATCCCCGGCGAGGGTTTCCCCGCCCTGTCGCTGGTGCACGTCAACGACGTCGCCCGGCTGATGGCGTCGCTGATCGGTAACGAGCGGGTAAAGGGCGAGGCCTACAACGTCTCGGGCTCGGAGATCACCAGCATCGTCGGCGTGGTGCATCTGGTCGCGCGGGCGGTGGGGGTGGCGGCCCAAGTGGTTGAGGTTCCTATGCAGATCGCCCGGCGCCAGCGCCCGGCGTTGCTGCACTGGGGCGAGGGGCTGGCGGGGAGCGCGGTGCTGTCGATCGACAAGGCGCGACGGGACATCGACTGGACGCCGAGATTCGGCATCGAGGCTGGGTATCGGGATTCGTATGAGTGGTTCGTGCGCGAGGGGCGCGGGCGGTATCAGTTCGACTTCTCGCAGGATGAGGCGGTGCTGGCGGAGATGCGGGTGGGTTAGCGGGCTAGGCCGTGTTGACGAAGTGGGCTCCCAAATCACCTGATCCTTGATTCAAGGCTGCTCTTTGAGGGGGGCGGGCATAGTTCGCGGCTTGATGTCGGATGACCAGTGGGCGTTCTTCGAGCCGTTCGTGATCGAGGCAGGCCCTCGGCGCGGCCGGCGACCAAAAGATCATCGTCGGGCTCTGGACGGGGTCTTGCGCGTTCACGGCGTAGGACCGGACGGCGACCGGCCGCTGCGCCGCGGCGATCGGAACGCCCGCCAACGCGGCCGGGAAGATCGACGGCGCAAATATGAGCTTTGCCTACGACTACGACCTGCAGGGCCGCCAGCCTCACATCTTCTATATCGGGACCGTCCAGCCCTACAGCTTGGTGAAGGGCATCGTGGCGCAGGATGGAGCATCCGGAACCTTCACGGCGAAACGCCGGTAGTCGGCCCTACCCAACCGTCGCCCGCAACCTCTGCTTGGCTTCCTTGCGCCGGTCCACCGCATTGACCAGCTTGCCGGCCGCGCCCAGCCCATAGGCCGGCATGTTGTTGTAGACGCTCTCGTATTTGCCCGGCGCGATCAGATAAGTTTCGTGCCAGATGCCGACGTCGCCATTCGAGCCGACCGCCTTGTTGAACGCCCGCCAGGCTGGCAGGTGGGCGGCGTTGGCGTTCCTGGCGTAGGCCTCAAGGTGTTCGAAGCTGCGCCAGTATTGAATGACCATGAAGTCGCGCAGGCCAAAGTGACTGCGCGCGTGCAACAGCCCCAGATCGGGTTGCTGGAACAGCTCGATCAGCATGCGCGGCATGGCCGTGGCGACGGCCGCCCATTGCCAGACCTTCCAAAGCTTGTTGATCCGCATACCGATCATAAACACGACGAAGTGGCCCTCGACCTCGGCGCAGACCCGACGTTCGATGATATCCACCATTGCGATCCCCGACCATTTACGGCGTATATTAGCGTCGCTTAGTTTTAGATCGAGGGCAAGCCCCCTATTAGCGGTAGTGGAGATTCTTGGGCGTCATTCGGCGGCGGGGGCGGCTTTGCTGGCGCGCGCGTCCTCGCGGATCATCCGGGCGCCCGTGGGCTCCACCCGAATGCCGTGCTTCACCAAGCTGTTAGTGTGGCCAAGGTGGTGCAGGCCGAACGCCGACTGCACCGCCGTCCACATGCCTTGAGCGTCCAATGACTGGTTGACCGACATCTTGGCCAGCTTCAGGCCCATGCTCGGCCGTTTGCCGATCTTCTCGGCCAGGGCCAGGGTATAGCTTTCCAGGTCTTCGCGCTTGACCACCTGGTTGACCATGCCAAGCGTCTTGGCCTCCTGGGCGCCGATGCTGTCGCCGGTGAACAGCAGCTCCTTGGCCTTTCGGTGACCAAGCTCAAAAGCATGAACGAAGAACTCGTGGCCGTTGACGCCAAACGCCACCACCGGATCGGAGAATTCTGCATCCTCGCTGGCAATAATCAGATCAAATGGCCACACCAGCATCAGTCCTCCGGCGATCACCTTGCCCTGCACCTGGGCGATGGTCGGCTTGGGCAGATTGCGCCAGCGCCAGCAGAAGCCGAGATAGATCTCAAGCTCCTGGGCCATATAGCCTTCGGCCCCGGGCAGGTCGTAACCGCCGACCCCCATCACCGGCGCGCCGTGATCGCCGATCGCCGATCCGTCGCCAAGGTGGTGACCCGATGAATAGTGCGGTCCGTCGGCGGCCATGATCACCACATTGACCTCGTCGTCGTGCATGGCGAAATCGAGGGCCGTGTTGATCTCATAAAGCATCTTGCGGTCCTGGGCGTTGCGGGTGTCAGCCCGCGCCAGGGTGATCCGCGCCACCCGCTCGGCGGGCCGGTCGTAGCGGATCTGGGTGAACTGCGGGTTTTCCATGGATGATCTCCTGTGACCAGCGAAGGCCTAAAGCCGTTGCAGCGGCTCGATGATGTGGCCCTCGTTGTCGGTGGCCATCGCGTATTTCAGGCCAGCCTCAGGCAGCGACTTGACCGGGCTGGTTATCTTGCCACCGGCCTTCACCAGCCGCTCCAGGAACGCGTCGATATCGGCGGTGTAGAAGCCCAGCACGCTGTCGCCGGCCGCCGGGGCGGGTTCACCATGATAGGTGATCAGGATCAGGGTGGCCGCGGCGGCCGGCGTGGCGGTCAGGATAATCTCGGTCAGGGAGCGACCGTCATCGGATTCGGCGCTGATCCGGTTGGCCTCGGTCAGGCCGCAGACGTCGCGATAGAACGCCGCCGAGCGTTCGAGATCGCCGACGATGAGTTTGGTGAAGGCGAAGGCGCCGTCGGCCATGGGGTGTTTCCTTTTGTTGTTAGTAGGTCAGGCGCGCGTCAAGGATCCAGCCGGTCAGTTCGGCCCAGGCCTTGGGGAAATCAGCCACATAGTCGAACACCACCAGACCCTGCATCTTGAGTCGATGGGTGATGGAGGCGCGGGTGTTCTTCAAGCCCACGCACTCGTTGGCGGTTAGATTGTAGTCGGCGGTCTGGCCGGAAACGACGATCCGGCCGTGCAGGCGCATCAGCGGCATGATCGGATCGACCGAGACGAAGTGGTTGCGCACGAGCACCTGACCCCCATCGGGCGGAGCCTGATCAACGGTGTCGATGGCGAAGTCGCTCTCCTTGGGTAGGCCGGTCACAGGGGCGGCCAGGACGACGCGGCGGTTTTTCATGGTCTCGACCTCATGCCGCCAGATACGAGCCGCCGGTGACGAACACCACCTGACCCTGGATCATCGACGCCGACGGACCGGCCAGATATTCGACCAGGGAACAATAGTCGTCGTCGATGACATTGCGCCCGCTGGGGTTGGCGGCGGCCGAGCGGCGCATCATCTCGTCGGTCTGGTCGCCATAGACCTGGCGCAGGGCCTCGGTATCGACCGCGCTCGGGGCCACGCAGTTGGCGCGCACGCCAAGCGGCGCGAGCTCCAGGGCCAGATAACGGACCAGGGATTCGGCCAAGGCCTTGCCGGCGCCGACGGCCGCATAGTTGGGCAACGGCGTGCGTCCGCCCCGACTGGAAAGGAAGAACACCGTCGAGCCGGGCCGGAACAGTGGGCGGGCCGCCTGCACCAGATAGACGATTGCGGCGCCGTTGAGATTGATCGCCTCGGTCAAGGCCGCGGGGTCGATGGTCAGCAGCGGCGCGGGGACCACCTTGACCGCGCAATGGACCAGCTGGTCAAGCCGATCGGTCTTCGCCGCGACGGCCGACACCACCGCCCGGGCGCCGGCCGGCGTTCCGACATCGCCCTGCACCAGATGGCAGCGCGCGCCCATCCCATCGATTTCGACTTTGGCGCGCTCGGCGGAGACTGTGTCGGCGCGGAAGTTCAGGAAAACGTCGACACTAGGCTTGGCAAACCGCCGGGCGATGGCCAAGCCGATGCCTTTGGTTCCGCCGGTGACCAGAATAGCCAAGCGTCCTACCTCCCTGGCCGGCGGATGTGTGGTTTCCGACGGTCTCTGTCCTGTCGGGAGACTGTAGCGACGCGGGGTGGTCGGCGGCAACCGGATTGAGCCCGTTAGTCCTGCCGCAGCACCTGGCGCAGGAACGTCCGGGTCCGCTCTTCGCGGGGATCGGCAAAGAAGGCTTCAGGCGCGCCTTGCTCGACAATCCGGCCCTGGTCCATGAAGATCACCCGGGTGGCGAAGCGGCGGGTTCGCGGGTCAAACGAACGCCGCCAACGCGAATTTCACCTTCCTGAAAGCTCTCCAGGGCGTTGATGGTGCGTCGACCAGCCCGAGAACGAGGGGCAGCAGGGCGAGACGATCAACGCAGCGTGTGGGGCCCATCGGCATCCACCGATCTACCGCGTGTTTCACAGGTGGTCCACCGGCCGGCATGACCGGTTGCGGATCGCCTGCCTGCCTAGCGGATTAGCTTTCCAGGCGGCGTATCCCGCGTCTTCGCCCAGCCGTCGGCCAGCGCGCGCGCCACCGGGGACGCCACCGCGTAGAGGTTGTTCAGCGCCTGCTGGTTGGCGGGGAGGCCTTCGGTGGCCTGCCTCGCGATCTGTTGGGCGGCGGTCATGCCCGCCGGCGCGACGACGTAGTCGCTGCCGGCGCGCAGGATCAGCACGCGATCGACGCTGGCCCGGCCGGTGTGACCGAGGAACGTCAGGGCCTGCATGATGCCGGTGTCCTCTTCGGCCGACATCGCGAACACGCCCTTGCCGCCGGTCCAATAGGGCACCCAGCGTTCGGCCCACTGGTTCAGGTGCTCGCCATACCAGAATCTCGCCGACATCAGGCCGTCGCCCTCCAGCACGAACGGAGGAAGGGCGCCGGGACCGGTGTAGGGCGCCCTGGCCTTGGCCAGGATGACGTCGTCCGGCAGTTTGATGTCCTTGGTCATGGCGAAGGCCCAGTCGACCAGGCCCGGGTTCATCGCATAGGCCATATTGCCGTCGTCGTTGTGGCTGGCGGGCGCGGGAAGCTGGTATGGCGCGGTCCGGCCGTTGGGCAGGATGCCGGTGGGCCAGTCGGCGGGGATATCGCGGGCGTCGATCTCCTGCGACAGGTCGCCATCGACGACGTAACGCGCCCAGGCGGTCGATCCGGCCGAGGCGTATTTCGGATTGGCCCCAGCGGTGCCGGCGACGATCCAATAGGCGTGGCTGAGATCGAAGCGGGGGTCCATGCCCAGCGCCGTGATCGAGGCGGCGGCCCGGGCCGTGGCCATGCCGGTCAGGATCGCCAGGACGTGGCGCTCGGGGTCATAAAGCAACGGATGCACGCCGACAGGAAACGGCATCTGGGTCTTGAACGGCCACTGGTGGCTCCAGGCGTAGAGCTCGCCACGTAGGTCCTTGCCGTCGCGGATCACTTCCCAGGTGGTGACCACGACCACGCGCACCTCGATCGGCGCTTCGGGCGGAGCGGCGTGAACGGGCGCGGAGGCCAAGACCAGGGCCAGCATCGCCGCCGCCATGGTCGTCAGAAATCGTCTCGCTTGGATCAATTGCATCACCGCCCTACCCTTTCGCCAAATAGATGAATCTAAGAATGAACAAGGCCGAGAGGACGAACAGCAGCCAGTCGCCAGCGCGGGCCTTGCCGCGCAGCAGTTTTAGCAGGGCGTAGCTGGTTATACCGAAGGCCAGGCCGTTGGCGATCGAATAGCTGAGCGGAATAGTGATCACGGTGAGGAACGCGGGGATCGCCACCGACGGGTCGGTCCAGTCGACCTCCGTCAGGGAGCCGATCATCAGGGCGCCGACCAGGATCAGGGCCGGGGCGGTCGCCGCCGTCGGTATCGCCTGGACCAATGGCGCGAACACCAGGGCGATCAGGAACAGGATCCCCACCACCACGCTGGTCAGGCCGGTCCGGCCACCCTCGGCCACGCCGGCGGCGCTCTCGATATAGCTGGTGACCGTGCTGACCCCCGCCACGGCGCCCACCATGGCGGCGGTGGAATCGGCCAGCAGGATGCGGTTCAAGCGCGGGATGGAGCCGTCCTCGGCCATCAGCCCCGCCCGCTTGGTTACCGCAACCAAGGTGCCGACATTGTCGAAGAGGTCGACAAACAGAAAGACGAAGACGATCTCCACCAGGGTGACGCCCAGCCCGCCTTTCATGTCCAGGGCGGCGGGGATGTTCAGCTTGAAGGCCGTGGCCGACATCGCCGTCAGGCTGTAGCCACCCGGAGCCACGTGGGCCAACCCCATCGCCCAGCCGGTCGCGGCGATGGCGACAATGCCGATCAGGATGGCGCCTTTGACCTTCCAGGCCTGCAGCGTGCCGATCAGAACCAGGCCCAGCAGGGAGAGCACCGCTGTCGGCGTGGTCAGGTCGCCCAGGCCCACCGAAGTGGCCGGATTGGAGACGATGATCCCCGCGTCCTTCAGCCCGATGAAGGCGATGAACAGGCCCACCCCCCCGGCCACGGCCGAGAACAGCGACCGGGGAATGGCGGCGACGATCATCTGACGCACCCCGATCAGGGTCAGGATCATGAAGGCCGCGCCGGACAGGAACACGCAACCGAGCGCGGTCTCCCAGGGCACGCCCATGCCCTTGACCACCGTGTAGGTGAAATAGGCGTTCATCCCCATGCCCGGCGCCAGAGCCAGGGGAGTGTTGGAAAGCAGGCCCATCAGGATGCTGCCGAACGCGGCGGCCAGACAGGTGGCGGCGGCGACTGCGGCAACCGGCATGCCGGCGTCGCCCATGATCGAGGGGTTGACCACCACGATATAGGCCATGGTCAGGAAAGTGGTCAGGCCGGCGAACAGCTCGGTGCGAATGCTCGTTCCGTGCGCCTTGAGAGCGAAAAGCCGTTCCAGCATTGCCGAATCCCCGCCCGTGTCGCTTGAGGCTTATCTCAGCGCGCGAGCGGCGCCATAGGAAAGGTCGGGTCGGGTGGGCCGGTCTGGGGCGCGCAATGATTTTGGACAACTTTATCGCCGGCCTGCCCAAGGCCGAGCTTCACATCCACATCGAGGGTAGCCTGGAGCCCGAGATGGCCTTCGCCCTGGCGCGCCGCAACCAAGTGTCGATCCCCTTCCCCACCGTCGAGGCCCTGCGCGACGCCTACAGTTTTTCGCGCCTGCAGGACTTCCTGGATATCTATTACCAGGGCGCCCGGGTCCTGCTGGTGGAAGAGGACTTCCACGACCTGGCCCAGGCCTATTTCGACCGGACGGCGGCGGACGGTGTGGTACACGCCGAAATCTTCTTCGACCCGCAGACTCACACGGCCCGGGGCGTACCGTTCCAGGTCGTGGCCGACGGCCTGCTGGCCGGGATGGCGGCGGCAAAGGCGAAATACGGAGTAACGTCGAAGCTGATCCTGTGTTTCCTGCGCCACCTGTCCGAGGACGACGCCTTCGCTACCCTGAAGGCCGCCGAGCCCTGGCTGGACCGGATCGCGGGCGTGGGCCTCGACTCCTCGGAGATGGGGCATCCGCCGGGAGACTTCGCCCGGGTGTTCGCCGCCGCCGGCGCCCTGGGCCTGAAGCGCGTGGCCCACGCCGGCGAGGAGGGTCCGCCAACCTATGTGGTGCAGGCTCTGGACCTGCTGCATGTCGATCGGCTCGATCACGGCAATCGCGCGCTGGAGGACGACGCACTCGTGGCAAGGTTGGCCAGAGAATCCACGACTCTGACCGTCTGTCCGCTCTCGAACCACAAGCTTTGCATCGTGGACGACCTCGCCGATCACCCCATCGCCCGCATGCTGCGCCTGGGCCTCCGGGTCACGATCAATTCCGACGATCCGGCCTATTTCGGCGGTTATATCAACGCCAATTATCGCGCCGTGGCGGATCTGCTGACCCGAGAAGACCTGATCACGCTAGCCCGCAACAGCTTCCTCGGTTCTTTCCTTGAACCGGACGACATCGCGCGGCACGTTGCGACGGTGGACGCCTACGCAGCACGGGCTAAATAGGCCCATGCCACACGCCAAAGCCGCCACGGAAATCGTCGACCGCCTGGAGGCCGAGTATCAAAGGTCGGTCTCCACCCTCAGAAACGACCTCAAGATCTTCCTGGCCACCCGTTCGGCGCCCGATCCGGCCATCCGAGCAAGCGGTAGCTATGCCTATCCGGCCCTACGCCTGACGTATGTGGCCAAAGGCCCGGCCCCGCGCCTACCCCGGGCCTTCGCCCGGTTCGCCCAGGGGGGCGTCTATGCCACCACCATCACCCGCCCGGAGATGTTCCGCGGTTATCTGACAGAACAGCTGGCCCTGTTGCTGGGGGATTTCGAGGTCGGCGTGGAGGTTCTGCGCTCGGACCAGGAGATTCCCTTTTCGTATGTGCTCGACACCTCCATCGACCTCGACATCGAGGGGCTGACCTCGGCCGAGATCGGCCGGTATTTCCCGGCCACCGAGCTTTCCACGATTGGCGACGAGATCGCCGACGGTCTATGGTCGGGCGGCGTGAACGACAGCCGCCCGTTGACCCTATTTGACGGACCTCGCACCGATTTTTCCCTGGCGCGCCTGACTCATTATACTGGCACGCCGGCCGACCATGTGCAGGCCTATGTGCTGTTCACCAACTATCACCGCTATGTCGATGAGTTCGTGCGCTGGGCCACCGACGAACTGCGGCGTCCGGGCTCGACCTATCTGGGTCTGTCCTGTGCGGGGGGGGTGCTGGTTACCAAAGATACGCCCGACCTGTCCGACGCGGTGGCGGCTGGTGCGTGGCGCAAGCACCAGATGCCGGCCTATCACCTGATGGCGGCGGGCGGGCGGGGTGTCAGCCTGATCAACATCGGGGTCGGCCCCGCCAACGCCAAGACCATCACCGACCATCTGGCGGTGCTGCGGCCGGAGGCCTGGTTGATGATCGGCCACTGCGGCGGCCTGCGATCCAGCCAGACCATCGGCGATTATGTGCTGGCCCACGCCTATCTGCGCGACGACCATGTGCTGGACGACGTGCTCCCGCCCGAGATCCCGATCCCGCCGATCGCCGAGGTGCAGGTGGCGCTACAGCGGGCGGCCGAGATCGTCACCGGCGAAAGTGGCGACCAGCTTAAACAGCGCCTGCGCACCGGCACCATAGTCACCACCGACAACCGCAACTGGGAACTTCGATATACTCACAGCGCGCTGCGCTTCAACCAGTCCCGCGCCGTGGGTATCGACATGGAAAGCGCCACCATCGCCGCCCAAGGCTATCGATTCCGCACCCCCTACGGGACGTTGCTATGCGTTTCGGATAAGCCGCTGCACGGTGAGATCAAGCTGCCGGGCCAAGCCAACGCCTTCTATGAGCGGGCGATATCCCAACACCTGCGCATCGGCATCGCCACTGTAGACTTGCTACGCCAAGAGGGTCCCCGTCTGCACTCCCGAAAGCTGCGTAGCTTCGACGAGCCACCGTTCAGGTGATCAGAACTTGGCCTGGATACGGAATTCCAAGGTGCGCGGGTCGTTTCGGACCAGAAAATCGTTGCCGTAGAAAGTCGGCGCCGACTGCCAGTTGAGTTGGTCGGTGAGGTTGTAGACCGATACCGTCGCCGTATACTGCCGCCATTCGTAAAATATGGACGCGTTCATCGAATACTGCCAGGGGATTACCGGCGATTTATAGTAAAATCCGTTGGCGATCACGCTAGCCGGCACGAAGCTCGATTTGTCCGGATCGAGCTGGCCCGAGGTGCTGGTGGCGATCGGTCCGACAACCTGAACGCCGAAGCGGGCGCCCAGGCCATTGCTGAACTTGTAGTTTCCCAGGAAGTTGAAGATCTGCTGGGGGACACCCGGGTCGTCGAACGTCTGGCCGTCCTTGAATACCGCAAAGAGACCCGCCCCGTCGATGTTGAGCCCCGATTTGGCCGGATAGTTGTAAAAGCCGGCCGCCTTGTTCAGTGTCGTCCTGATGTAGGAATAGCTGGCGGTGGCGAACAGGTTTCGGGTCGGCTGATAGTTGGCCTCGATCTCGAAGCCGCGGATGTTGGCCCGGGAAAAAGTCGTGCCCCCCGCGCCAGTGGGGATACTGCGCTTCTGGTCGAACCCGGCGAGGCCGGCGAACAGCTTGTTGTTCAACAGATTGAACTTCAGCCCGGCCTCATAAAGGAAACTGTCAGAGCGCATCAGCACATGGTCGGCGACCTGGAGAAAGGTATTGACCCCGCCCTCGCCGCCGTTCGGGTTGACGCTCTGGGTGAAGTCGAAGGTGGCGTAGCCGGTGACCCATGGCCGGGGCCGGTAGACTAGGCTGACGTTGCCGTTGCCCAGGCCATAGACGCCGGTGGTATGGCTTTGCGGCAAGGGTACGCCGGGCTGATCGTAGATACTGGTGAAACAGTTGTCGCACGGCGCCCCGCCGGGCGGCAGCGGGTCGAAGGCGTGGTTCTGGACCAGATCGATCCGGCCGCCATACAGGGCGCTGAACTGGGACGAAAACACTAGCCGGTGTTGAAAGAACAAGCCGGTGTCGAAAAGATCGGAAACCCCGTCGTTGCCGAGACTGATGCTGTCGCGACCGGGCACGCCGTATTGGGTGTGGCCGAATGAGGTTTGGTAAGGAAAAGCGTTGGCGAGGTCCACCTGACGGCTGTTGTCCCACACCCACAGATTGGAGTTGGCGGTCAAGTCGAACACGCCCGGCGTTTCGACGCTGAAATCGCTGATATAGTTGACGTGGGCGAAGCGGAATGTCACCCCCGCGATCATCTCGTTGCCGATCGTCAGGCCGCCCAGCGCCAGGTCAAACTTGGCCTTGGCGTCGGCGCGGTTTTCGAAGGTCCAGGAGCCGAGGGACGCGTCCGCATAGTAATACGGCTCGCGGTTTTCGCTGTCCTGATAGGCGAAGAAAGCGTTGTCTTCGAGCGTGACGGCGTCGCCCGCCCGATAGGATTGGACAAGTTGGGCGTTGAAGGTCAGCGCCTGGGAGAACACTCCCGGGGCCTGGTCGATGGTGACGCGGGTGTTGAACGGAACCGCCGTGGTCAGATTCAACTCCGTCAGGATCGGCACGACGGGGGAATAGGGGTTGCCCGGCGAGCCGATCGGAATCCCGACCGTGCAGGGCTGGCTGAACGTCGAGAAGCACTCCTTTCCGTCCGGAGCGCCTCGCAGATACTGGGCGTGGTCGATTAGGTTCTGGTTGACCCGGTTGACCCCGACGTTTTCGATATATTGCTGGGAGTTGACCTCGGCGTTGAAATCCAACTGATAACGGCTGTTGGGCGCCCAGCGCAGGGCGGCGTAGACCGCGTTCTTGTGCGCGTAGTGGCTGTAGAAATAGCTGTCGCTGTATTCACCCGAATAGCTGAGGCGAAAGCCCAGTTTCCCCGGGATCAACGGACCTTGCACATCCAGAGTCCAGCGGCGGTTGCTCACCGTGTCGAACGACACCGAGCCCTCGGAGACGAAATGCGACAGGCTTGGGCGCTTGGTGATGAAGTCCACCTCGCCGCCGACGCCCGGCCCAGGTCCATCGATGACGCTGGCCGGCCCCTTGGTGATGCTGATGTTGTCGAAGTTCTCGAAATTTGGCGGCGCGCCATAGCCGTTCTGAGTGAACGACAGGCGCATGCCGTTGTAAAACACGTCGGCGTATTGGCCGCGAATGCGGGGTATATTGGGCGTGCCGAACGAGGAGTCGGTGTAGCTGCTGGCCGTCAGATAGGAGAACGCTCTGGGGTCCTGGATATTGACGGTGGCCAGTTGGGTGGTCGACAGCAGAGTGGTGTTGCGCGGCGTATCCATCACATTCAGGTCGAGGCCATAGACCGAGCTGGAGGACAGGCGCGTCGGTAGCACGGTTTCCTTATACGGGATGCCGTTGACGACAATCTCGTTGAGCTCGACCGTATCGGGCTTGGCCGTGGCGGGCGCCGCCGCTTCATCGGCGGCAAAGGCCTGGGGAGCGAACCCGGCGGCGATGGTCAGAGCCAGGACCGACGCGGCGGCGACGAAAAGCGGTTGGCGATGATGGTTCAATGAAAATCCCCTTGGTGGCTGACGGCTTCGCCGTTCGACTCGCGCCCGATGCGATTTTAGTGTGCAGTGCGGCATGGCGCGCGCCCTGACCACCCGCGTCGACATAAAATCGGTCACTTGGGCGCGAACGTTCGGGTCGGCGTCGGCCAGGAGCGCCATGTCGATCACCGGAAGCGTCGCGAGATCGGCCCCGCGCGCGGCTAGTCCGTTCATCTGGCCGTTCATGTCAGCCTTTCACCTTGCCCTGGCGCGTGTTTCGCACCCATGGAGCGTAGGATAACCGCGATCGGAGGGCAGGCCCATCAATCTGGACATCGAAAAGCGCTCGATCGACTTCGTGCCCGAAAGCGAGCGCCATGGACGGGTACGGGACCAGGGGCCGTTTTGGTTTCTGGCCAATTTCCAGTTCTTCGCCATTGCCATTGGTTTCGTCGGGCCAAGCCTGGGCCTGTCGCTGGGCTATGCGGCCTTGGCCGGCGCGATCGGCATCCTCATCGGCACCTGCATCCAGGCGTTCCACGCCTCTCAGGGGCCGGAGATAGGCCTGCCCCAGATGATCCAGTCCCGCGCCCAGTTCGGCTTTCGCGGCGTGGTGGTTCCATTGATCGGCGATATGCTCAGCCTGGTCGGCTACAACGTCGTCGCCACGGTGCTGATCTCCGAAGGCATGCACGGCCTGTGGGGCGTGAACCGGGCGGCGACCGCGGCTTGTGTCACGATCGTCATCGCCACCCTGGCGATCTGGGGGCATGACTGGCTGCACCGGGCGTTCAGGCTGATGTTCTGGATCAGCCTGCCGTTGTTTTCCGCCCTGACCCTGGCGATCCTGCTGGGCAAGGCCGGCGGCGCGGCGCATGGCCACGGCGGCTTCAACTGGCCCGCTTTCGTCACCCAGGTCGCTTCGGCCGCCAGCCTGAATGTCACCGCCGCGCCTTATGTATCCGACTACACACGCTATCTGCCCAGTCGAACCCGGCGCGGCGCACTGATCTTCAATGTCTTCGCCGGATCGAGTCTCTCCGCGATCTGGCTGATCGCCCTGGGCGCCTGGTTGGCGACACGGATGGGGGCCACCGACGGTCTGGTGGCGATCCGGCTGTCGGGAGACGTGCTGGCGCCGGGCCTGGGCTCGGTGCTGGCGGCCGTCTCGATTGCCGCCCTGGTCGCCACAATGGGCATGAGCACCTACAGCGGCATGCTGACCGCCTTCACCACTGCCGACTGCCTGCGCCCTGTACGGCCGACCCGACTGTCGCGTATCCTAGTGGTGATCGCCGTGGCCCTGTTCGGGTTCGGCGTCGCCGTTTCCTTCGGCGGGGACGCGGTGACCTGGCTGAACGGCATGCTGGTGATCGTGCTGTATTTCCTCATTCCATGGACCGCGGTGAACCTGATCGACTATTTCTTTCTTAGGCGCGGCCGCTATGCGGTGTTGGACCTGTTCACGCCGCGCGGCGTCTACGGCGCCTGGGGCGCGCGGGGCCTGTTCGCCTATGCGGTGGGGTTCTTCGCCAGCCTGCCGTTCTTCGTGGTGCCCAATGTCTTTACCGGGCCTATGGCGGCGCGTCTGGGTGGGGTGGATTTCGGATGGCTGGTGGGCCTGGTCGCCTCGGGCCTGACCTACCTTCTGGTCAGCCTGAGGTTCGATCCGGCCAGCGAGGATGAAGCCATAGCGGCCAGCCGGTTGGCGATGGCGAAACTGAGGACCAATGAGGCCGGCCGGGAGCCGCCTTACCCGCGCTGATCGGTTTCGTC
>JAYVYH010000207.1:0-24021 GCA_043784385.1 Caulobacteraceae bacterium
TGCCGCCGAACGCATAGGATCCATTGGGTCCGGCCAGGAATTCCGGCACCAGACACACCAGCGCGATGTAGCCTGCCCCTATCAGGGTCAGACGTGTTAACACATAATCTATATATTCCGCCGTTCGCTTACCAGGCCTGATACCCGGCAAGTTGCCACCATACTTCCGCAGATTCTCAGCGGTGTCTTCCGGATTGAATACGACCGAGGTATAGAAAAAGCAGAAAAACACGATCAACGTGCCATAGAGCACCATGAATAACGGTTTGCCGTGCTGCATCTGACCGACGACCAGCGGCAGCCACTGGGCCCAGTCGGGCAGTTTGGCAGTCGCCAGAAAGCTCATGGCGGTCGCCGGAAGCAACAACAGGGATGAAGCGAAGATAGGCGGGATCACCCCAGACACATTGATCTTCAACGGCAAGAACGAGTTTTCACCGCCCATGATCCGGTTGCCAACCTGGCGCTTTGGATAGACGATCAATAGCCGTCGCTGAGCACGCTCCATAAACACGATGAACAGCACGACCGCGACGGCCAGTCCGAGAAAGCCGAAGATCATTAGACTCTTCGATGGGTCGATCCGGGCTTCCTGTAATAAGTCCCACAGACCGACGGGAAGCCTCGCTACGATACCCGCGAAAATGATCAACGAGATGCCGTTGCCGACGCCGCGACTGGTCATCTGCTCGCCGAGCCACATCAGGAACATGGTGCCGCCAACCAGGGTCACCATGGTCGAGGCAATGAAAATTACCCCCGGATGGTCGACGATGCCGGGGCTGTTGGATAAACCGACCCCGATGCCGAACGACTGGAACAGCGCCAGCAGCACAGTTAGATAACGCGTATATTGGTTCAGCTGTTTACGACCAGCCTCGCCACCTTCCTTGCGAAGCTTTTCCCAGGGCGGATAGGTGGTGCCAAGCAGCTGCACGATGATCGAGGCGGAGATGTAAGGCATCACGTTCAGCGAGAAGATCGCCATCCGCTGAACGGCGCCGCCTGAGAACATATTGAACATGCCCAGTATGCCCTTGGATTGTCCCTCGAAGGCGTGGGCGAAGGCAGCGGCGTTGATGCCCGGAATGGGGATGTACGTACCAAGCCGGTAGACCACCATGGCTATCAGGGTGAACCATATACGCTTGTGAAGCTCGGTCGCCTTTTGAAAGGCGCCGAAATTCATATTGGCGGCTAGCTGTTCCGCGGCCGAAGCCATTCATTACCTCAGAATCTAAAGGCGCGACGAAGTACAGATAGGCCGGCCGGGGGCGCGGCGCGAGTAGGTAAACGCCGCGGCAGTCGCTAAACTCGGGCGTCCGCGGCGGCGGCGACCGGCTTCTTGGTGAGGGTCAGAGTTCCACCCGCCCTTTCCACCGCGGCCTTGGCCGGCCCGGACGCGTCGTAGGCAATGATATCCAGCTTGGTCGTCAACTCACCCTTGCCGAGCAGCTTGACGCCGTCCTTGGCGCGCCGCAGCACGCCGGCAACAATGAGAGCTGCCGCGTCAACCGGCTTTGCCGGATCGAGCTTGCCGGCCGCGACCGCCTGTTCCAGGCGCCAGAAGTTTACCTCGGCAAGGTCCTTGGCGAAGATATTGTTGAAGCCGCGCTTGGGCATGCGCATGTGCAGAGGCATCTGGCCGCCTTCGAAGGCGGCGATGGCGACGCCTGAACGGGCCTTCTGGCCCTTAACGCCCCGTCCGGCGGTTTTGCCCTTGCCCGAACCGGGGCCCCGACCGACCCGCATCCGGCCTTTGGTGGAACCGGGGCTTGGGGATAGCTCATTGAGCTTGGTCATATTCGCCTCTCCTCGGAGCTTAAGCGCCGGGAAGAACCCCGACTCGGCTTGATTAAAACAATGATCCGTCCCGCGGCGCGCGCCGGGCGGTGTAGAAGTCAGGCCAGGACTTCGACCATATGCGAAACCTTGGCGATCATGCCGCGCACAGAGGGAGTGTCCTGCAGAACGGCGGTTCTGCCGATCCGATTCAGACCAAGACCCACCAGGGTGGCGCGTTGATCGCTCTTGCGCCGGATTGGGCTGGCGGTTTGACGAACGGTTACCGTGGCCATCAGATCAATCCTTAAGCTTCGACGACTTCGCCGCTGACGTCGGTGCGACGCTCGACGATATCGCCAACTTTCTTGCCACGTTTCGCCGCAACTTGGCGCGGCGACGCCTGAACCTTTAGGGCCTCGAAGGTCGCCCGGATCATGTTGTAGGGGTTGGATGAACCCACCGACTTCGCCACCACGTCCTGGACGCCCAGGGTCTCGAGGATCGCGCGCATCGGGCCACCGGCGATAACCCCGGTGCCAGGAGGCGCCGCGCGCATCATGATCTTGCCGGCGCCCCAACGGCCTTGGCCATCGTGATGAAGGGTGCGGGATTCCCGCAGCGGCACCCTGATCATGGTCTTCTTGGCTTCTTCGGTCGCCTTGCGGATCGCCTCAGGAACTTCCCGGGCCTTGCCGTGACCAAAACCAACACGCCCCTTCTGGTCTCCCACAACCATCAGAGCGGCAAAGGAGAAGCGCCTGCCGCCCTTAACAGTCGCGGCGACACGATTGATATGAACCAGTTTTTCAACGATTTCGCTGTCAGCCCGCTCTTCGGACTTGTTGCGATCCCGACGGTCCCGGCGATCGCCGCCACCGCCACCACTGCGCTGTTGTTCTCCACGGGCCATGCTGTTTTCCTTAGAAGTTCAGGCCGGCTTCGCGGGCCGCTTCCGCGAGCGCCTTGACGCGCCCATGAAAAATATAACCACCGCGGTCGAAGACCACGTCCTTAAGGCCCTTTTCGAGCGCGCGCTGAGCCACAAGTGTTCCCACCTTGGCCGCGGCGTCCTTGTCGGCGCCAGCGACGCCCGTGCCTGCTTCGAGCGACGAAGCGGCGGCGAGAGTTACGCCAAGCTTATCATCGATAATCTGGGCATAGATGTTTTTGGAGGAACGAAAAACGGACAGGCGGGGCCGACCCTTGGCCACTGACCGGAGGCGACGGCGAACACGGCTGGCTCGCTGCTTGCTGATGTCACGGGATGAAAGGGCCATGGCCTACTTCTTCTTGCCTTCCTTGCGACGAACTTTCTCTCCGCCGTAACGGACACCCTTGCCCTTGTAGGGTTCGGGCGGACGAATCTTGCGAATACGCGCCGCGGTTTCACCCACCAGCTGCTTGTCTATGCCTGAGATTTTAATCTCGGTGGGTCTACCGACGGTGAAGCTGATACCGGGCGGCGCAGGGATGTCCACCTCATGTGAAAAGCCCAGCTGCATGCCTAGCGACGCGCCCTTCATGGCGGCCCGATAGCCGACGCCGACCAGTTCGAGGTTCTGCTCATAGCCCTGGGTCACACCGAAAACCATGTTGAATACCAGCGTGCGCGACAGGCCCCACATCGAACGCGCGCGGGTCGACCCGTCGCGCGGCGCAAAAGTGAGCTCGCCAGCCTCGTGTTTCATCACGATCTCTTCGACTACGGTCCAGGAAAGCTCTCCCCTGGGACCCTTCACCAAAACCGTCTGGCCATCGAGACTGAGCGTCACGCCAGCTGGGATCGCGACGGGCTTCTTTCCGATACGGGACATATCAGTACACCTGGCAGAGGACTTCGCCGCCGACATTGGCGTCGCGGGCGGCGGTGTCGGACATGACGCCTTTGGGCGTCGACAGGATAGAGATGCCCAGGCCGTTCTTGACCGGCTTCAGGTCGGCGATCGCCGAATATACCCGCCGGCCAGGCTTGGAGACGCGGCTGATCTCGGCGATCACCGGCTCGCCGTCGAAATATTTCAATTCGACCTCGAACTGCGGAAAAGCGCCGGGCTGTTGCACCACGGAGAAACCGCGGATGTAGCCTTCGGACTGCAGCACATCCAGCACGCGCTCTCGCATCCGCGACGCGGGGGTAAGAACCTTGGACCGCTTGCGCATGGCGGCGTTGCGAATACGGGCGATCATGTCGCCGATGGGGTCGTTGACCATGACTATCCCCTCCTCACCAGCTCGACTTCACGAGACCGGGAATCTGCCCGGCCGAGCCCAGTTCGCGAAGCGCGATCCGGCTCATCTTCATCTTGCGATAGAAGGCGCGCGGACGGCCGGTCACCAAGCACCGATTACGGATCCGGCCAGGCGCCGAGTTCCGCGGCAACTCCGAAAGCTTGAGGCGTGCATCGAAACGCTCTTCAAGCGACAGTGTTTCGTTCTCGGCGGTGTCTTTCAACGCCTTACGCTTGGACGCATACTGTTTTACCAGTTTGCGGACCATTTCATTTCTGTTGACGGCGCTCTTCTTGGCCATGTTCGGTTCTCTCTACCCGTCAATCAAGCGGTGAACGGGAATTGAAATTCTTTGAGGAGCGCACGCGCTTCCTCGTCGGTCTTGGCAGTGGTGCAGACGATGATGTCCATGCCCCAGATCTGATCGATCTCGTCATAGTTGATCTCGGGGAACACCAGATGTTCCTTAAGACCGAGGGCATAATTTCCCCGACCATCAAAGCTAGTGGGCTTCAGACCCCGAAAATCTTTCACCCGCGGCAGGGCAATGGTGATCAGGCGATCAAGAAACTCATACATCCTGTCGGCGCGCAGGGTTACCTTGGCGCCAATAACCATGCCTTCGCGCAGTTTGAACCCGGCGATCGAGGTGCGGGCCTTGGTGGGCAAAGGCTTTTGGCCAGTGATCGCCGCCAAGTCCTTCATGGCCGACTGTGTCTTTTTGGAGTCACTTACAGCCTCGCCGATACCCATGTTGACGACGATCTTGTCGAGCTTGGGAATCTGCATCTCGTTGGTGTAGGCAAACTTTTCCTTCATCGTCGCGCGGATGTGCTGACGATATTCGGACTTCATCCGCGGCTCATAAGCGGTCTCAGCCATTGATCACCTCACCGGTGGTCTTGGCCACCCGAACCTTCTTGTCACCGTCGATGCGGAAGCCCACCCGCGTCGGCTTGCCGTTGGAATCGGCGATCGCCACGTTGGACAGATGCACGCTGGCTTCCTTGGACTTGATCCCACCATTGGGATCCGCCTGGGTCGGCTTGGTATGGCGCTGAACAAGGTTCAAGCCCGCCACATACAAGCGTCCGTCCTTCGGCAGCACCTTAGTCACCTGACCGCTACGGCCCTTGTCCTTGCCGGTCAGCAGAATGACGCGGTCGCCCTTCTTAATCTTGGCCGCCATCACAACACCTCCGGCGCGAGCGATATGATCTTCATATGACCCTTGGCGCGCAGTTCCCGCGGGACGGGGCCAAAGATGCGGGTGCCAATCGGCTCAGACTGTTTGTTCACTATCACCGCCGCGCTCTTGTCGAACCGGATCACCGAGCCGTCCTTGCGCTTGATGTTGGCGGCGGTGCGAACGACGACGGCTTGAAGCACATCGCCTTTCTTCACGCGTCCGCGCGGAATGGCTTCCTTCACGGACACTACGATCTTGTCGCCGACGCTGGCGTAGCGGCGGCCCGCGCCACCGAGCACCTTGATGCACATCACGCGGCGGGCGCCGGAATTGTCGGCCACCTCAAGATTGGTCTGGGTCTGGATCATGGGTCGATCTTTTCAATCAGGCGTTGGCCTGGGCGTCGCCCTTAGGCAGCACTTCCCAGGTTTTCGTTTTCGACTTCGGCGCGCATTCGATAATGCGCGCGACGTCGCCGGCCTTGTAGACGTTAGTCTCGTCGTGAGCGTGGTAGCGCTTCGAACGACGCACGGTCTTCTTCAACAAAGGGTGAAGAAATGTCCGCTCGACCTTTACCACCACGGTCTTGTCGCCCTTATCGGAGACAACCAGACCTTCCAGAATTCGCTTGGGCATTATCTATACTTTCCTCAGGCCCGGTCTTGGCTTACGCGAGCTTTACTGGCGGCGGCGGGGGCCTTGACGCGCATGATGGTCTTGAGGCGGGCAATGTCGCGCCGAACAACCTCCACGCGATGGGTTTTCTCAAGCTGCCCTGTGGCGGCCTGGAAGCGCAGATTGAACTGCTCCTTCTTCAGCGACAGAAGCTGATCGGTCAGCTCGTCCTGAGTCAGGCGACGGACGTCTTCGATTTTCATTGTACAGCCTCCGCAACGGCGGCGAGACGAGTGACTATGCGGGTCTTCACCGGCAGCTTGGCGGCGCCCAGTCGAAGGGCTTCGCGGGCAACTTCATCGGTCACGCCGTCGACCTCGAACATGATGCGTCCAGGGGCCACGCGGGCGGCCCAGTATTCGACGGCCCCCTTGCCTTTGCCCATCCTGACTTCAGCGGGTTTGTCACTAACGGGAACATCGGGGAAGATCCGGATCCACACCCGCCCCTGACGCTTCATCTGACGGGTGATCGCCCGCCGGGCGGCTTCAATCTGGCGGGCCGTGATACGTTCCGGCTGAACCGACTTGAGGCCGTGCGAACCAAAGTTTAGGGCAAAACCGCCCTTGGCTACGCCATGGATGCGGCCCTTGAATTGCTTACGGAACTTTGTCTTCTTGGGGGAAAGCATGGTGGTAAATCCTAAGCCGCCGGCGCGTCGCGGCGGTCACGGCGCGGTCCGCGGTCGGGGCGATCACCCCTACCCTCGCGGCCTCCGCCTTCGCCGGCCGGGCCGGATTCACTGGCCAGCCGCTTATCCAGGGCCATCGGATCGTGTTCGAGCACCTCACCCTTGAAGATCCAGGTCTTCACGCCGATGATCCCATAGGTGGTCTTGGCTTCCGCGAACCCGTAGTCGATGTCAGCCCGAAGCGTGTGCCGAGGCACACGGCCCTCATGATAGGACTCGGCGCGGGCGATTTCCGCCCCGCCCAACCGGCCAGCGACTTCAACCCTCACACCCTTGGCGCCCAGGCGCATTGCCGACTGCATGGACCGCTTCATGGCGCGGCGGAACGCGATCCGGCGCTCAAGCTGTTGGGCAATGTTCTCGGCTACTAGTTGGGCGTCAGTTTCGGGCTTACGGACTTCGACAATATTCAGGTGAACTTCGCCCTCGGTCATCGCCGAGAGATCACTACGAAGCTTTTCGATATCGGCGCCCTTCTTGCCGATGATGACGCCCGGGCGGGCCGCATAGATGGTGACCCGGCACTTCTTGTGCGGACGCTCGATAATGATCCGCGACACGCCGGCCTGATTCAGTCGTTTCTTGAGTTCCTTACGGACCCGGATGTCAGCGTGCAGCAGCCGGGAGTATTCCTCGCCGCTGGCGAACCACCGGCTGTCCCAGGTGCGATTAATACCTAAGCGCAGGCCGATTGGATTGACTTTTTGACCCATCAGACGGCCTCACCCAACTCGCGGACCACGATGGTGATCTCGGAAAACGGCTTTTCGATCCGGGAAGACCGGCCACGGGCGCGCGCCGAGAACCGCTTCATCACCAGATTCTTGCCAACGAACGCCTCGGCGACGATCAGATTGTCGATGTCGAGACTGTGGTTGTTCTCAGCGTTGGAGATCGCCGAATAGAGAGCTTTGCGCACATCGATGGCGATACGGCGCGGGCTGAACTCAAGCTCGTTAAGGGCGCGCTGAACCTTGAGCCCCCGGATCGATTGAGCGACCAGATTGAGTTTGCGCGCGCTGGTGCGAAGAGTGCGCACCTTCGACATCGCCTCGGCCGGCGCCAGGCGGCGCTCTTTGGCTTGCTTGCTCATGCTACTTTCTCTTGGCCTTCTTGTCGGCGGCGTGGCCGGGGAAGTAGCGGGTGGGCGCGAACTCGCCGAACTTCATGCCCACCATGTCCTCACCCACCAGGACGGGGACATGCTTCTGACCATTGTGGACGCCGAAGGTCAGGCCCACGAACTGGGGCATGATGGTCGAACGCCGCGACCAGATCTTGATGACTTCCTTGCGACCCGAATTCTGCACAGCGTCCGCCTTCTTAAGCAGATAGCCGTCGACGAATGGGCCTTTCCAAACCGAGCGGGTCATGGACTAGCGAGCCTTCTTCAGGTGCCGAGAACGGATGATCAAACGATCCGTAGTCTTGTTGGTACGGGTCTTGCGGCCCTTGGTCGGCTTGCCCCACGGGGTCACCGGGTGACGACCGCCAGAGGTCTTGCCTTCGCCGCCGCCATGCGGGTGATCGACCGGGTTCATGGCCACGCCGCGAACATGCGGCCGGCGACCCTTGTGGCGAACCCGCCCGGCCTTGCCCAGGACTTCGTTCATATGATCCTGGTTGGAGACAGCGCCGACGGTCGCCATGCAACCATCCGGCACCATCCGCAGTTCGCCGGAATTCAACCGGATCTGGGCATAGCCCGCGTCGCGGCCAACCAACTGAGCGTATGCGCCTGCCGAACGGGCGATCTGACCGCCCTTGAGGGGCTTCATCTCGACGTTGTGGATAATGGTCCCGATCGGCATGCCGCGCAGGGGAGAAGCATTGCCGGGCTTTACGTCGACCTTCTCGCCCGCGACGATTTCGTCACCGGCCTTGAGGCGTTGCGGAGCCAGAATGTAGGCTAGTTCGCCGTCGGCATATTTCACCAGGGCGATGAAAGCGGTGCGGTTGGGGTCGTATTCGAGGCGCTCGACAGTGGCGATAATACCCCACTTGCGCCGCTTGAAATCCACCACACGATACAGACGCTTGGCGCCGCCGCCGCGGAAACGAACGGCTATACGACCGCCGCCGCCCCGGCCGCCAGACTTAGTCAGACCCTCGACGAGGCTCTTTTCCGGACGGCCTTTGTGGAGTTCGGAGCGATCGACCAGCACCAGACTACGGCGGGAGGGGGATGTCGGATTGAAATGCTTCAGAGCCATGGTCTAAAGCCCCGTCGTAATGTCGATGGATTGGCCCTCTTGAAGAGTGACAATCGCCTTTTTGAGATCCGACCTGCGGCCGGGACGACCGCGGAACCGCTTGGTCTTGCCCTTCTGGATCAGGGTGTTGACCTTGGTGACCTTGACCTTAAACAACTGTTCGACAGCCGTCGCGATCTCTTCCTTGGTGGAATTCATGGCTACCTGGAACACCACCTTATTCTGTTCGGAGAGCAAGGTGGCCTTTTCAGTGATCATCGGGGCCAGAATGGTGTCGTAGTGACGGGGCGTTAGAGCCATCACGCGGCCTCCTTCGCTTCGAACCGGGCTTCGATCGCCTGAACGGCGGCCCGGGTCAGGATCAGGGTTTCACGACGAAGAATGTCATAAACATTCAGTCCCGCATCCGGCAGCACATCCAAGTTCGGGATGTTGCGGGCCGCCAGCTTGAAGTTGGCGTCGACGACGGGTCCAGCGATGACCAGGGCATTCTTTACGCCGAGAGTCTGAAAACGACCGCGCAAGCCGGCCGTCTTCGGGTCCGACAGGGTAGCGTCCTCAAGCACGACGATCGCGCCGGCCTTGGCCTTCGACGATAGAGCGTGGCGGAGCGCCATAGCCCTTAGTTTCTTGGGCAAATCGAACGCGTGGCTGCGGACAACCGGACCGTGGGCCTTGGCGCCGCCAACGAACTGAGCCGCGCGGCGTGAGCCGTGACGCGCGCCGCCGGTCCCCTTTTGCTTGTACATTTTTTTGCCCGTGCGAGAGACCTCGTTGCGGACCTGGATCTTGTGTGTGCCGGCACGCCGCTTGGCCAGTTGCCAGGTCACGCAGCGCTGAAGGATGTCGCCACGAATCTCTTCGATGCCGAATATATCGTCCCGAAGCTCCAGCGCCTCGCCAGCAGCGCCGTCTAGATTGATCACATCGATCTTCATTGCGCGTAATCCCCATTTGAGGTTTCCGGCGCAGCGCTGTCGTCGGCGGGCGTCACCGCCGCGCCAACGGACTTGATCGCGCCGGGGGTCGGGACATCGGCCGGAGCCGCCATCTTGATGGCGTCGCGGATCTTCACGAACGTGCCTTCGGTGCCCGGTACGGCGCCCTTGATCAGGATCAGGCCGCGCTCGACGTCGACACGGAACACCGTCAGATTTAGGGTCGTAACCTGGTCCTGACCCATGTGGCCAGCCATCTTCTTGCCCTTGAACACCTTGCCAGGGTCCTGGCGCTGGCCGGTGGAACCGTGGGCTCGGTGGGACACGGAAACGCCATGGGTGGCGCGCATGCCGCCAAAGTTCCAGCGCTTCATCGCGCCGGCAAATCCCTTGCCAACGGTCACTCCCGCCACATCGACCTTCTGACCGGGCAGGAAGTGGTCGGCCGTAAATTCGGCGCCGACCTCTATGAGGTTATCTTCGGAGACCCGGAATTCCGCTACGTGGCGCTTGGGTTCGACCAATGCCTTGGCGAAGTGTCCGCGCTCGGCTTTGGAGGTGTTCTTTGCCTTCTTAGCCCCGGCGCCCAACTGCAGGGCGACATAGCCGTCTCTATCCATGGTGCGCTGGGCGGTGACCTGACAGCCTTCGAGGCTTAGCACGGTCACGGGCACATGACTTCCCGTCTCATCGAAGAGACGCGTCATGCCCAGCTTCTTGGCGATTACGCCAGTGCGCATTGGCCGGCCCCCTACTGAAGCTTGATTTCGACGTCCACGCCAGCAGACAGATCGAGCTTCATCAGCGCGTCAACGGTCTGCGGGGTGGGATCGACGATGTCGAGCACGCGTTTGTGCGTGCGGATTTCGAACTGTTCGCGCGACTTCTTATCGATGTGCGGCGAACGGTTGACGGTGAAACGCTCGATGAGCGTGGGCAGGGGTATCGGCCCCCTTACGGTCGCACCGGTGCGCTTGGCCGTATTGACGATTTCGCGGGTGGAATGATCCAGCACGCGATGATCAAAGGCCTTGAGCCGGATGCGGATGTTCTGACGATCCATATCGCTCGTATTTCCCTTCAGGCTACCAAGCCCGTATGCGCCAGACTATGTCAAAGACCAGCCCGCCGGACCAACAGGGTCCAGCAAACGCATAAGCTCGCAAAAACGAATGGCCCGCGCGAAACACCGCGAGGGCCCCTAACTGGTGAAAGACGACGACAACGCCATCCGACCAGGGTCGTCCCGCGAACCGCGTCTGCCCCAAAAACACTCGCGGGACACAGCCGGTTCGACTAAGAAGCGCGGTGTCTAGACGGCTCCTCCCAGGTCGTCAAGGGTTTCCACCGTGAGATCAGGCGCCGATGAACGCTCGCTCCGCGCCAAACTGGGACCGCGACTAACCCGTTTTTGAGGCGAGATAATCTTGGCACGAATGGGCAGCCGTTGAGACGTAGTAATAGATCCCGAAGGAGCGCTATCGCGTTCACCATCTCGGCCGCGCTCCACGTCCTTTTTCTGGCGCTGATCGTCAGCCAGGTGACGCCCAACTATGAACTGCCCGAGCCACCGGCCCCGCCCTTGGATGTCCGGATTATGCCGATGCCGGAGCCGGCGGCACGGGTGATCATCCCACCGGTATTCAAGGTTCTACCACCGCCGCCAAAACCCGAGCCGCCCAAGCCCGTTCCGGCGCCTGAGCCGGCTCCGGCGGCGAAACCACAGCCCCAGTCCGAACCCCTTAGGCCGGCAGCCGCCCCGTCGCCGCCGAAGCCCACGCCCCTGCCGCCACTGCCTGCGAAACCGTTACCTCTGCCGCCGAAACCCGAACCGCGCCCCGCTGTGACGACGGCTCCCTCGCCCGCGCCGCCCAGGCTGGTGGCGCCCGTGTCGCCCCCCTCCCCGCCGGCGGCGCTGAGCCTGAACAACATCCACAAACCCGACAAGGACCCGCCGACCAATGTGCCGACCTTGCCGTTTGCTCCCGTGCCCACGCCATCGGCGGGTGGGACGCCACCACCCGAGGCCGCCGGAGAGCCTCCACTAGGAGGATCGAGGCTCAATGGGCTGACGCCCTATAGTTATGGCGCCATGCCCAACGGCGGCGGCGGGCTGCGCGGAACCCTGGTGGGCTGCGCCAACCCAGACGCGGTCGGCCTGAGCGCCACGGAACGTGCCCGCTGTAACGAGCGATTTGGTGTCGATATCGGCGGCGCACCGAAACTCGACCGTATCTCGCCGGCCAAGCGGCGGGCCTTCGACAAGGCGGCGGATCGCCAGGATGCCGAAACGCGTTATCGCGACATGGTTCCAAGAGGAGAACCGGCCCATCCGCTTTCGTCGGGACCCGGCGATACGTCGCGCGGGCCGAGCTCGGTCATTCCCTCCGGTCCGCCTCATTAAAAAAGACCCGGGGCATCCCGCCCCAGGTCTTTCCAGGCTTGTAGACGAAGCCGCACCCTCTGGAGGGTGCGGCCAAGCCTCAGACCGTAACCTTTTCGGCCTCGGCAGCCGCGCCGATATCGGCCGGCAACGGCTCCATGGCCACTTCGCGGCTGGCGGCCAACTGCTCGTCGCGCTTGGCGGCGATCCGCTGGAGACCACGCAGGTAGGAGCCGGTGCCGGCCGGGATAAGCCGGCCCACGATTACGTTCTCCTTCAGACCCTCGAGGGTGTCGCGCTTGCCGTGAACCGAGGCGTCGGTGAGGACGCGGGTGGTCTCCTGGAAGGACGCCGCCGAGATGAAGCTGCGGGTCTGCAGCGACGCCTTGGTGATGCCCAGCAGAACCGGCTGGGTGAGCGCGGGACGTCCCTTGCGGGCTTCAGCCTTGGCGTTCTCCTCGTCGACCTCGGGCTTGTCGATGTGGTCGCCCTTCAACAAACCGGTGTCGCCTGGTTCCAGGATTTCGACTTTCTGCAGCATCTGACGAACGATGGTCTCGATATGCTTGTCGTTGATCGGCACGCCTTGCAGCCGGTAAACCTCCTGGATTTCGTTGACCAGGAATTCGGCCAGGGCCTCGATGCCCAGAATCCGCAGAATATCGTGGGGATCGGGGTTACCATCGATGATGTACTCGCCCTTGCGGATCGAATCGCCATCGTGGACCGCGATGTGCTTGGCCTTGGGGATCAGGAACTCAACCGCTTCGCCATCTTCCGGGGCGATCTTGATGCGGCGCTTATTCTTGTAGTCGCGGCCGAACTCGACCCTGCCGTCCATCTCGGCGATCACCGCGCAATCCTTGGGACGCCGGGCCTCGAAGAGTTCCGCCACCCGCGGCAGACCGCCGGTGATGTCCCTCGACTTGGCGCTTTCGGTCGGTAGACGCGCCAGAACTTCACCCGGCTTGGCTTCGTCGCCATTGCCGACCGACAGAATAGCCCCGACCGGCAGGAGGTAACGAGCTTCACCACCATTACCCAGGCGCTTGTAGGCGCCGGTCTCATCCAGCACAGCAACGCTAGGGCGCAGGTCGGTCCCCCGCGTCGAGGCCCGCCAGTCGATGACCACCCGGTTGGAAATACCGGTGGCTTCGTCGGCTTCCTCGCGCACCGAAATCCCTTCGACCAGATCCTCGAAGCGGACTCGCCCCAGGACCTCGGTGATGATCGGCGTCGTATAAGGGTCCCATTCGGCGAACCGCGTTCCACGGGTAATGGCCGAACCATCCTTGACCTTCAGGCGCGCGCCATAGGGCGGCTTGTAGGTCTCCCGATCCACGCCATCCACCTGGATCATGATCTGCAGATTGCGGCTCATCACGATCACATCGCCGTTGGACGCCACCACGGTGTTGCCCGGCGAGAGTTTCAAGACGCCGTCGTTGCTGGCCTCGAAGAAGGACTGTTCGGCCACCTGCACCGCGCCGCCGATGTGGAAGGTGCGCATGGTCAGCTGTGTGCCAGGCTCGCCGATCGACTGGGCGGCGATGACGCCGACGGCTTCACCGATATTCACCGGCGTGCCGCGAGCCAGATCGCGGCCATAGCAGGCGCCGCAGACCCCGACCTTGGTTTCGCAGGTCAGAACAGAGCGAACCTTGGCTGACTGCACGCCGTGCTTTTCGATCAGCTCAATCATGTCCTCGTCGAGATAGGTGTCGGCGGGAATGACCACCTGATCGCTGCTAGCAGACTTCATGGCTTCGGCGGAGAAGCGGCCCAGAACCCGCTGCCCCAGAGACACCTGAACCTCGCCACCCTCGGCCACGGCGCGCAGGGTGATGCCCCGCATGGTGCCGCAATCCTCTTCGGTAATGATGCAGTCCTGCGCCACGTCGACCAAACGACGGGTCAGGTAGCCGGAGTTGGCGGTCTTCAAGGCCGTATCGGCCAGACCCTTACGAGCGCCGTGGGTGGAGTTGAAATACTCCTGCACGGTCAGGCCTTCCTTGAAGTTCGAGATGATCGGCGTCTCGATGATTTCGCCAGACGGTTTAGCCATCAGGCCACGCATACCGCCGAGTTGCTTCATCTGGGCCTGCGAACCGCGGGCGCCGGAGTTAGCCATCATCCAGACCGAGTTGATCTCCTTTTGGCGACCGTTCTCATCGACCTTGGCCGCCGAGATTTCGGCCATCATCTCCTCGGAAACCTTGTCCGTGGTCTTGGACCAGGCATCGACCACCTTGTTGTATTTTTCGCCCTTGGTGATCAAGCCGTCCGCGTACTGTTGCTCGTATTCCTCGACCAGTTTGCGGGTGTTCTCGACGATGCCCTTCTTGCTGCTCGGGATGATGATGTCATCCTTGCCGAAGGAGATGCCGGCCTTGGCCGCTTCCCGGAAGCCCAGGCGCATGATCTGGTCGGCGAAGATCACCGTCGCCTTCTGGCCGCAGTGCCGGTAGACCTGATCGATCAGGTTGCCGATTTCCTTTTTGGTCAGGCTCTTGTCCACCAGCCGATGGCCGATGTGGATGTGATGCGGCAACAGGGCTGCGATCTTCATCCGGCCGGGGGTCGTCTCAATGACCTTCTGGACCATCTTGCCCTCTGGGTTCATTTCGGTGAATCGAGCCCGGATCTTGGTGTTGACGGTGACTGCACCGGCCTCCAGCGCGGCCTCGATCTCGCCGACATCGAAGAACGCCTTACCTTCGCCGGGTTCGCCGGGCTTGGCCTGCGAGATGTAGTAGAGCCCAAGCACGATGTCCTGCGACGGCACGATGATCGGCTTGCCGTTGGCCGGGGACAGGATGTTGTTGGTGCTCATCATCAGCACCCGCGCTTCAAGCTGCGCCTCCAACGATAGCGGCACGTGGACCGCCATCTGGTCGCCGTCAAAGTCGGCGTTAAACGCCGTGCAGACCAGGGGATGGAGTTGGATCGCCTTGCCTTCGATCAGCTTGGGCTCGAACGCCTGAATGCCCAGGCGGTGCAGGGTCGGCGCGCGGTTGAGCATGACCGGGTGCTCGCGGATCACCTCTTCGAGGATATCCCACACCTGCGGTTGCTCGCGCTCGACCATGCGCTTGGACTGCTTGACGGTGCCCGAGAGCCCTTTGGCGTCGAGGCGCGCGTAGATGAACGGCTTGAATAGCTCAAGCGCCATCTTCTTGGGCAGGCCGCACTCATGAAGCTTCAGTTCCGGACCGACGACGATCACCGAACGGCCGGAATAGTCGACCCGCTTACCCAGCAGGTTCTGACGGAAGCGGCCTTGCTTGCCCTTCAGCATGTCGGCCAGCGACTTTAGCGGACGCTTGTTGGCGCCGGTGATCACCCGGCCACGGCGGCCGTTGTCGAACAGGGCGTCGACACTCTCCTGCAGCATCCGCTTTTCGTTACGGATGATGATGTCGGGCGCGCGCAGCTCGATCAGACGCTTCAGGCGGTTGTTGCGGTTGATCACCCGCCGATAGAGATCATTGAGGTCGGAGGTGGCGAAACGGCCACCGTCCAGCGGCACTAGCGGGCGCAGTTCGGGCGGAATGACCGGGATCACAGTCATCACCATCCATTCGGGACGGTTGCCGCTTTCGCTGAACGCCTCGAGGATCTTCAGGCGCTTGGAAGTCTTTTTGAGCTTGATCTCCGAGGTGGTGGTGATCAGCTCTTCGCGCAACCGGTCCGCCTCGCCGACCAGATCGATGGCCTTGAGCAGGCCCTGGATCGCCTCGGCGCCGATTTCCGCGGTGAAGCTGTCATCGCCGAACTCTTCCTGGAAGCGCATATACTCGTCTTCCGACAGCAACTGGTGCTGCTTCAGGCTGGTCAGGCCGGGCTCAGTGACAATGTAATATTCAAAATACAGCACCCGCTCGATGTCCTTGAGCGGCATGTCAAGCATCATGGCGATGCGACTGGGCAGGGACTTCAAGAACCAGATGTGCGCCACCGGCGAAGCCAACTCGATATGCCCCATGCGCTCACGGCGGACGCGGGCCAGGGTGACCTCAACGCCGCACTTCTCGCAGATAATGCCCTTGTACTTCATGCGCTTGTATTTGCCGCACAGGCACTCGTAGTCCTTCGTCGGGCCAAAAATGCGGGCGCAGAACAGGCCGTCGCGCTCGGGCTTGAAGGTCCGATAATTGATGGTCTCGGGCTTCTTGATCTCACCGAACGACCACGAGCGGATCTTTTCGGGGCTGGAGAGCGAGATGCGGATCTGGTCGAAGGTCGGCGCGGCGACCACCGGATTGAAGATATTCAGGACTTCCTGGTTCATGGATTTTCCAGTTCGTCAGATAGGATGAAAGGCCATGGAGAGGGGCTGACGGCCCCTCTCCTCGCCTAAGGCGCGGTGCGTGTGACGCGGATCAGCTGTTCTCAAGTTCGACATTCAGGCCCAGGGAACGCATTTCCTTGACCAGAACATTGAAGCTCTCCGGGATGCCAGCCTCGAAGGCGTCGTCACCGCGAACGATGGACTCGTAGACCTTGGTCCGGCCCGCGACGTCATCGGACTTCACTGTCAACATCTCCTGCAATGTGTAGGCGGCGCCGTAGGCTTCCAGCGCCCACACCTCCATCTCGCCGAAACGTTGGCCGCCAAACTGCGCCTTGCCGCCCAACGGCTGCTGGGTAACCAGGCTGTAGGGTCCGATCGACCTGGCGTGAATCTTGTCGTCCACCAGGTGGTGTAGCTTGAGCATATAGATGTAGCCCACTGTCACCGACCGCTTGAACACATCACCGGTCTGGCCATCATAAAGGGTGACCTGACCGGACCGGTCGAGACCCGCAGCTTCGAGCATGTCCTCGATATCGTCGATGTGAGCGCCGTCGAACACCGGGGTGGCGATTGGAACGCCCTTGGAGAGGTTACGCGCCAGTTCCACCAGCTCTTCATCATCGTCCGGCAGATCCTCATCCTTGCCATAGATCGTCCGCAGTCGATCGAGCAGCGCCTGGCGTTGGCCGCCACGCTGCCAGGCCTCCAGAAGATCGGCGATCTGCCGACCCAGCCCAGCGCAAGCCCAACCCAGGTGGGTTTCAAAAATCTGGCCGACGTTCATCCGCGATGGTACGCCCAGTGGATTGAGCACGACATCGACGGCGGTGCCGTCCTCAAGGTGGGGCATGTCCTCGATCGGCAGGATCTTGGAAATCACCCCCTTGTTGCCGTGGCGACCGGCCATCTTGTCCCCCGGCTGTAGCTTACGCTTCACGGCCACGAAGACCTTGACCATCTTCATCACGCCGGGAGGCAGTTCGTCGCCGCGCTGAAGCTTGTCGACCTTATCCTCGAAACGGCGATCGAGCCGTTTGCGCGCGTCGTCGAACAGCCGGCGCATCGCCTCCAGTTCGCCCATGGCCTTTTCGTCATCGACGGCGATCTGCCACCACAGACCGGGCGCGATGTCATCGAGCTTGGCGGTGGTAATTTCGCCACGACCTAGGCCCTTGGGACCTTGAACGGCGTTGCGGCCGACCAGCAGGTCTCGCAAACGCGCGGTCATGTTGCGGTTAAGGATCGCGAATTCGTCGTCGCGGTCCTTGCCGAGCCGGTCGATTTCCTCGCGCTCGATGGCTACAGCGCGTTCATCCTTGTCAACGCCATGGCGGTTGAAGACCCGAACCTCGACCACGGTGCCCGCGACGCCCGGGGGCAGTCGCAGGGAGGTGTCACGAACATCGGACGCCTTCTCGCCGAAAATGGCGCGGAGCAGCTTTTCTTCCGGCGTCATCGGCGACTCGCCCTTCGGCGTCACCTTGCCCACCAGAATATCGCCAGGCATGACTTCGGCGCCAATGGCCACGATCCCGGCCTCGTCGAGGTTGCGCAGGGCCTCCTCGCCGACATTGGGGATATCGCGGGTGATTTCCTCCGGACCCAGCTTGGTGTCACGGGCCATGACCTCGAATTCATCGATGTGGATCGAGGTAAACACATCGTCGCGCACGATCCTCTCGGAGATCAGGATCGAGTCCTCGAAGTTATAGCCGTTCCAGGGCATGAACGCGACCAGGGCGTTGCGGCCCAGGGCCAACTCACCCAGTTCCGTCGACGGGCCGTCGGCGATCACATCACCGGCCACCAGCCTGTCGCCGACACGGACTAGAGGCCGCTGGTTGATGCACGTGCTCTGGTTCGAGCGCTGGAACTTGGACAGACGATAGATGTCGACGCCGGGCTTGGTGGCGTCGGTTTCATCGGTCGCGCGGATAACGATCCGTGTGCCGTCAATCTGTTCGACGATACCAGACCGGCGCGCGATGACGACGGCGCCTGAATCCCGGGCCACCACCGACTCCATGCCTGTGCCCACCAGCGGCGCGTCGGACTGGATCAGCGGCACCGCTTGACGCTGCATGTTCGAACCCATCAGGGCGCGATTGGCGTCATCGTTTTCCAGGAACGGAATCAGCGCCGCGGCGACCGAAACGACCTGTTTGGGACTCACGTCCATCAGGTCGACCTGATCCTTGGCGAGCAGCGAGGGTTCGCCGTTGATACGGCCTGGAACCAGGTCATCGACGATCACGCCGTCGCGAAGGGCGATATTGGCCTGAGCAATGACGTGCTTTGCCTCTTCCATGGCCGACATATAAACCACCTCGTCGGTGAGCTTGCCGTCCTTCACCCGACGATAAGGGCTTTCAATGAATCCATATTTATTGACGACGGCATGGGTCGCCAGCGAGTTGATTAGGCCGATGTTGGGACCTTCCGGGGTCTCGATCGGGCAGATCCGGCCATAGTGAGTCGGGTGAACGTCGCGCACTTCAAAGCCCGCGCGCTCCCGGGTCAGGCCGCCAGGGCCGAGGGCCGAGAGGCGGCGCTTGTGGGTGATCTCGGACAGAGGATTGGTCTGGTCCATGAATTGCGACAACTGGGAAGAGCCGAAGAACTCGCGCACCGACGCCGCCGCGGGCTTCGCGTTGATCAGGTCATGCGGCATGACCGTGTCGATATCGACGCTGGACATGCGCTCCTTGATCGCCCGCTCCATACGCAGCAGACCGACGCGATACTGGTTTTCCAGAAGCTCGCCGACCGAGCGGACCCGACGGTTACCAAGGTTGTCGATGTCGTCGATTTCGCCGCGCCCGTCCCGCAGCCCGACGAGGGTCTTCAGGACTTCAAGAACGTCTTCCTTGCGGATAACGCGCACGTCGTCGGGGCAATCGAGTTCGAGACGGATGTTCATCTTCACCCGGCCGACTGACGACAAATCGTAGCGTTCCTGGTCGAAGAACAGGCTCTTGAACATAGCTTCGGCGGCTTCGACCGTCGGCGGCTCACCTGGACGCATGACCCGATAGATATCGAACAGAGCGTCTTCGCGGATCGCGTTCTTGTCGACGCGCAGGGTATTGCGGATATAAGCGCCGACCGTGATGTGGTCGATGTCCAGGACGTCGATTGTCGTGAAGCCTTGTTCCTCGAGCGCGGCGATCGAGGTCGCGTCGAGCTCATCACCCGCTTCGGCATAGATTTCGCCGGTGGTGGAGTTCACTTCGTCGCGCGCCAGATAGCGGCCGACCAGCGCTTCGGGCGACAGCAGGAGCGTCTTGAGGCCATTGTCGGCCAGACGCTTGGCTTGGCGGGCGGAGATTTTTGTCGCGGCCGGCGCCACTTCCTCGCCGGTGTCGGCGTCGATCAGCGGAAAATCGGGCTTCACCCCACGCCAGCGCTCGGGTTTGTAAGGGGTAGCCCATCCGGCCACGCCGCCCATGTCGCGCTTTTCGAACGGCACGACCTCGTAGAAGGTGGTCAGGATTTCCTCGCCATCCATGCCGAGAGCATAAAGGAAAGTGGTGGCCGGGAGTTTGCGGCGGCGATCGATCCGCACAAACACCACGTCCTTGGCGTCGAACTCGAAATCGAGCCAGGAGCCCCGATAAGGAATGATCCGCGCGGCGAACAGCAGCTTGCCCGACGAGTGAGTCTTGCCCTTGTCGTGGTCGAAGAACACGCCGGGCGAACGGTGCATCTGCGAGACGATCACCCGCTCGGTGCCGTTGACGACGAACGTCCCCTTGTCGGTCATGAGCGGGATGTCGCCCATGTAGACATCCTGTTCCTTGATGTCCTTAACCGAACGCGCCTGGGTTTCTTCGTCGGTTTCCCAGACGATCAGCCGCAGCTTGACCTTCAGCGGCGCGGCATAGGTCATGTCGCGCTGGATGCACTCTTCGACGTCGTATTTGGGTTCCTCGAACTCGTAGGAGACATACTCGAGCATGGCGCGCTCGTTGAAGTCCTTGATCGGGAAGACCGACTTGAACACCGCCTCGATGCCCTCGTCCTTGCGCTGCGCCGGACGGACTTCGCGCTGCAGGAATTGTTCATAGGAAGAACGCTGAACTTCGATGAGGTTCGGCATGCGCACAGCCTCGGGTATGCGCCCGAAAGACTTTCGGATACGCTTCTTGCCGGTGAACGATTGCGCCATCGTGGCTCCCTTGTGACGCGCGAGGACGGACCTCGGGCGTCGATCTAATGTCCACGCGTCCACCCTCGGTCCAAACGGGGCGCCTTTGGGGAAAAACCCCGGCCACATGCCGTTTGCCGGACGCTGGAAAAGTCCGCACCCCTGACTTTTGGGTTGCGGCGCCCCTTCGCGGTGGTCGGAGGGCTAAGGACCACGCCTCGGAGCAAAAAAATTTCGCGCACCTTGGAGGATGCGCGCGATATGTCGATCTGGTTTGAGCGAGCCAGATATTTAGTCGTTCGGCACGCAAAAGAAAAGGGGAAATCGACGGACTTACGCCGATCTCCCCTCATTGATTCCAATGGCCTCAGGCCAGCTTATTTCACCTGGATGGTGGCGCCGGCGGCTTCGAGCTTGGCTTTGATGTCGGCGGCTTCCTGCTTGGAGATATTTTCCTTGATGTTCTGTGGGGCGCCTTCCACCAGATCCTTGGCTTCCTTCAGGCCGAGGTCGGGACGAACCGCGCGGACTTCCTTAATGACGTTGATCTTCTTCTCGCCGGCTCCGGTCAGGACGACGGTGAATTCGGTCTGCTCTTCAACGACTTCCGCGACCGCGGCGGTGGCCGGACCAGCGGCCATGGCAACCGGGGCGGCGGCGGAAACGCCCCACTTTTCTTCCAGCATCTTGGAGAGTTCGGCGGCTTCCAGAACCGTCAGGCTGGAGAGCTCGGTGACCAGAGTTTCAAGTTTCGACATGATTTTCAATCCTTTGGGAGTTTTGAGGTGGGGTTCGGAACAAATGGATTCAGGCGGCGTCTTTGGTGGCGTAGGCGTTCATCACCCGGGCAAGCTGGGCGGCGGGCGCCTGAAGCACACCGGCGATCTTGGTGGCCGGCGCCTGTAGCAGACCGACAATCTTGGCGCGTAGCTGATCCAGCGACGGCAGCTTCGCCAGAGCGTCGACGCCCGCGGCGTCCAGCACCTGAGCGCCCATCATGGCGCCGACGATGGTGAACTTTTCCTGTTCCTTGGCGTACTGGGTCGACACCTTGGCGGCCGAGACCGGGTCGGGGCCGTAGGCAATGGCGACCGGGCCCTTGAAGAGGTCATGAGCTTCGGCCGCAGCGCCATTGAGCGCCTTTTGGGCCAGGGTGTTCTTAACGACCTTCAAAGTCGCGCCTTCCTGCCGCAGGCGGTGACGCAGATCAGTCAACTGCGCCACGGTTAGCCCCATGTAGTGGGTGACCACGACGGTGCCGGCGTTCTTAAAGACCTCCCTGATGGTCTCGATCGATTCTGACTTTTGAGCGCGCTCCATGGCGGTCTCCATAACAATGTGACGGCACGCGCATGATGCGCCCGCGTGAATTTCAAATTGTCCAAAGGATGCTCGGAAAGGCGCCACCAGCCACTGGCGGGCGCACAACTCCTGGCTTCCCGTCTCCCCGCGGCGAAACAATTAAGCCCGAAGGCCCGCGGTTCTTGGACAGGTAGGCGGGCAACCCCGCCAGAGGCGCGGCCATACACGACAAGTCGTGTCGTTACAACCCGCCCCTGGCGGCAGGGTATCAGCCGCCGATGCTGGCGGCGTCGACCTTAAAACCCGGCCCCATTGTGGAGGACAGGCTGATACGCTTGATATAGGTGCCCTTGGCGCCGGTCGGTTTGGCGCGCGCCAGGGCGTCGACCAGCGCCTTGACGTTGGCCGTGATGGCTTCGTCGGTGAAGCTGGTCTTGCCGACGCCAGCATGGACGATGCCCGCCTTTTCGACGCGGAATTCGATCGCGCCGCCCTTGGCGTCCTTGACGGCCTGGCCAACGTTGGGGGTGACAGTTCCGACACGGGGGTTTGGCATCAGGCCGCGCGGACCCAGAATCTTGCCAAGACGTCCCACCAAAGCCATCATATCGGGGGTGGCGATGACCCGATCGAACTCCATGAACCCACCCTGGATACGTTCAACGAGCTCTTCGGCGCCCACGATGTCGGCGCCGGCCGCCGTGGCTTCGGCAGCCTTGGCGTCCTTTGCGATCACCGCGACGCGAACCTCCCGCCCCGTGCCCGATGGCAAGGAGACTACGCCACGGACCTGCTGGTCGGCGTGCCGCGGATCGACGCCCAGGTTCACGGCGATCTCGACACTTTCATCGAATTTAGCGCGCGCGTTGGCCTTGACGAGCTTTACGGCTTCATCGAGCTGATGGACGGCGGTCCGGTCGCCGGACCACGCCTGGATTCGTTTGGCTTGCTTGGTCATGGTTCCCTTAAACCTCCACAATGCTCAGGCCCATGGCCCGGGCCGAGCCTTCGATGATCCTGGCGGCGGCCTCGATATCGTTGGCGTTGAGATCCTTCATCTTCTTTTCGGCGATCTCGCGAAGCTGAGCGCGCGTGACGCTGCCGACGGTCTCGCGACCGGTCTTGCCTGAGCCAGATTTGATACCCACCGCTTGCTTGAGATAGTGAGTCGCGGGCGGGGTCTTGGTGACGAAGGTGAAGCTTTTATCCTGATAGACCGTGATCACGGTCGGCAGCGGGGTGCCCTTCACAAGGCTCTCCGTCCGCGCGTTGAACTCCTTGCAGAAGGCCATGATATTCACGCCGCGCTGACCGAGCGCCGGGCCGATCGGCGGTGATGGCGTGGCGGAGCCGGCCTTCACCTGCAGCTTGATGTAACCGAGTATCTTTTTAGCCATGATCTCCTCGCGTGCCGGCGGAGCCGGGGTTGAGCCGTGGTGCGGGATGGCGCCCCTCCCACGGATTTGCGCCGCCCGACATCGGGCGGCGGATGTCTGGCCCTAGCTGGTTTTTTCCACCTGGGCGTATTCGAGTTCCACCGGCGTAGCACGGCCGAAGATCGACACCGTGACCCGCAGGCGGGCGCGATCCTCATCGACCTGTTCCACCGAACCGTTAAAGCTGGCGAATGGGCCGTCAATGACGCGAACGGACTCACCGATCTCGAAGGTGATGGTGGGCTTGGGCCGCTCCACGCCTTCCTCGATGGCCCCGATGATCCGGGCGACCTCGCGTTCCGAAACGGGCATGGGCTTAAGGCCCGAGCCCAGGAAGCCTGTCACTTTCGGCGTGTTCTTGACCAGATGGTAGGCCTCATCGGAGAGGTCCATCTTTACCAGCACATAACCCGGGAAAAACTTGCGTTCGGCATTGATTTTGCGGCCCCGGCGAATTTCCACGACGTCCTCCGTGGGTACCAGGATTTCCGAGAAACAATCGTCAAGGCCCTGGTTGTGGGCCTGCTCGCGAATGCTGTCCGCGACCTTCTTCTCGAAATTCGAATAGGCGTGGACGATGTACCACTTATGGTGTGGGTTGGAGGCCTGATGAACGACTTCGGGCATCTGTCTTAAACTACTCCGCATTCGCCAGCTTGAGGACGGCGCTGATCCCCAGGCCCAAAATCCAATCGACGCCGAAGAAGAACACGGCGGTGACCACGACCATGATGCC
>JAYVYH010000208.1:0-5595 GCA_043784385.1 Caulobacteraceae bacterium
TTTCTTCGAGGCCCTGGGATTCAAGCACTATCAGGCCAAGGGCGGCGTCGACGATCGCGATCTACGCGCGCTTTATATAGACCGGATCTACGACACCTATATCGACGAGGAAGAGCTCCAGGCCTGCGATCACGCGATCAAGGAGATCACCGACGCGCTTGAACCGCGTGCCTACTCCTCTCGCGAATTCATTCATGAGATCGGCCGGTGGTTGGCCACCGGCAATGCGAAGAAGCCGGGGAGCCTGATTCAGACCGCCTATGAGGAGGGATGCCCCATCTTTTGCCCAGCGTTCACCGACAGCTCCGCCGGCTTCGGTCTGGTCAAGCACCAGGTGGAACGGATCAAGGCGAGACAACCCTATGTGATGATCGACTCCGTGGCCGATTTCCGGGAACTGACGGATATTAAGATCGCGGCCGGCACCACGGGCCTATTTATGGTCGGAGGCGGCGTGCCGAAGAACTTCGCGCAGGACACAGTCGTCTGCGCCGAAATCCTCGGCGTCGAAGCCGAAATGCACAAATACGCCATCCAGATTACGGTGGCCGATGTTCGTGACGGCGCCTGTTCTTCATCGACACTCAAGGAGGCCTGCTCCTGGGGCAAGGTGGATGTAACCTGGGAGCAGATGGTCTTCGCCGAGGCAACCACGGTCATCCCGCTGATCGGATCCGACGCATATCATCGCGGAGGCTGGAAACGCCGCGAAAAACGCCGGTTCACGAAGCTGTTTGCAAGCAACTGAACCGACGGCCTATCATCCTTTTGGCCGTGGATGCCCGGGAGTTGTGATGCGCGCGAAGGCTGCGATCCTTGGCGCATCCCTGGCAATGGGGCTTGCTTGGGGGTCGATGGCTCAGGCCCCGTGGGGCGGCTACCTCAAGGAACGTGAACCCGAAACCCTCTCGATTCTTCCACCCGCGCCGGATGTCAGATCGCCGCGCGACCTGGCGGACCGAGCCATCTTCAAGGCAACCCGAGCGTTGAAGGACACCCCGCGCTGGACCATGGCGACCAGCGATGCACGGATATCAATCGTCGATCTCCTGCGGGACTTCAGCTGCGCGACTGGCGTCAACCTCGATGAGAAAGACGCGCCGGCCCTGGCGCTGACGTCGCGCAGGGTCGTCCCGGACATGGTCTCGGCCTACGGCATTCTTAAAGACGCCTATGAGAGACCACGACCCTATCTGCGGAACCCTGGTGAGATTTGCGTCGACCGATCCGATGATTTGGCCAAGAGCTGGGGCTATCCCTCAGGACATGCGACCTTTGCCTGGACGGCGGGCTTGACCCCTGAAGAACTGACCCCCGACCGGGCCGGTCCAATTCTTACCCGCGCGCGGGCTTTTGGCGAGAGTCGCGCCATCTGCGGCGTCCATGGCGCTAGCGCCGTAACTGAAGCCCAGACCGGTGGACCATCTCTGGTCGCGGCATTGCATGGCGATCCGGTGTTCCGGGCAGATCTCGATGCCGCGAGGGCCGAGATAGCGGCGCTGCGGATGGCCCAGGTGGCCGATAAGCCCGTGCGTTGCGATCTGGAGGTGGCGTTGACAGCGAAAACGCCCTGGTAGCGTGTGCGTGTCGCGCCCCTGAATGCTCGGTAGACATGCCATGAACGAGGGTACGAATCGAGGATTTGCTCAATGAACGATTTTGGTGGCCTTGAGGTCTGGCGCGGCGGAGTGAACACCTGGGAATGCGATGATATGGGCCACCTGAACGTGCGCTTCTATGTCGCACGGGCGATGGAAGGGCTGGTTGGACTTGCCGGCGCGCTCGGTTTGGACAGTGCGTTTCGCGAACAGGCCACCGCAACCCTGCTCCCGAACGATTATCATATTCGCTTCCTGAAGGAGGCCCGGAGTCGAACGCCCCTGCATATGGTCGCCGGCGTTCTCGAAATGCGGGAGAGCCACGCGCGCTTCCTTCAGCTTCTGGTTCATTCGATAACCGGCGAACTCGCCGCCAGCTTTCAATGCGTGGTGGCGCACGCCACGGTTCGGGAGGGCCGCAGCTTTCCCTGGTCGGCCGAAACGTTGCGACGGGCCGAGCGCTATCGCATGACTGCACCGGACAAAGCAGCGCCCCGAAGCCTTGACCTGAATCCGGTCGTATCTGTCGCCTCGCTTGAAGAAGCCGACCGCATGAATCTGTTCCGCATCGGCGCCGGTGCGGTCGGCGCCGACGACTGCGACATCTTCGGCCGAATGAGGCCCGATATTTTCATGGGCCGCGTATCGGACGGTGTGCCCACGCTCGGCATGGCGCTTCAGAAAGAGGGCGAGGCGCCGCCAGCAGAATCCGGAGCCAGGGTCGGCGGCGCAGTTCTGGAGTACCGGGTGGCCTATCACACTTGGCCACGGTCGGGAGATCGATTTGTGATCCATTCAGGCCTCGCCGCGGTCGGAGATCGCACTCAACGTCTGGTCCACTGGATGCTGGACCCGGAAACTGGCAAGCCCTGGGCCACCGCGGAGGCGATCGCGATCGCTTTGAATCTTGAGACCAGAAAAATTATCCCGATCAGCGTCGGCGATCAGGCTCACCTTCGCGGTCGTGTCACGCCTGGACTGGCGCTGTGACGGCGCTGACGGACTTGCCCGAGATAGCTTCCACCAGCGCGCTCTGGACCAGATCGGTTCGTTCCATAGGCAAAAAATGAGTCGACCTGGGCACGGTGGTGATCTGGACCCTGTCGCCCGCAAGGGTGCTGGCTTCACCGATATGGAACGTCGAAGCCGTCTCGGCGCGCAAGATATCGATCGGGCATTGGGTTAAGCGCAGCGCGGCCCAGGGATCATGCCCATGCGCCGCGTAACCGGAAGCCTCCCACGCGGGCGCGCAGGCGAGCGTGACCTCCCCGCTCGGCAGGTCATGAAAGCCTGCCGCGACGTAGTCACGTAGAATTCCGTCTGGCCAAGTCCGAAAGGCGCCGCGGCCTGTGTAGGACCTGATTGCCTCTGCACGGCTCGGAAAGACCTCTCTGCGGCGGCCGGCCGCCTGTTCAAGGGCTGAGTCTTGGGGGACCGCGCCCTGACTATGGGGAAGTATGACCGGATCGAACAGCACCAGCCGGCGGCAACGGATAGGCTCGACCGCCGCGGCGAGCAAACTGGCGGTGGCGCCCATGGAATGGCCCGAGAGGACGATGTGCCTGAGATCGAGCACCGTCAGGAAGGCCAGTAGGTCTTCCCGTAGGTCCAACCAATCTCGGCGGCCCGTCAAGTTCGTCTCTAGGCTGGTCTCCCCATGACCACGCTGGTCGATCGCGAGTATCCGATAGTTCGCCGCCAGCGGCCCCAGGATCGATCGATAGGTCCCGGCATTGAAGCCATTCGCGTGTAAGAACACTAAATCGACCGGCCGGTCCGACGAACCAAAATCGAGGAAGGCCATAGCCCCAGACCCGCGGCCAGGAAGCGCCAGAAAGCGTTTACGGAACAATAGACCATCCACCGCGTCAACGGGCCGATCAGCTAGGCTGTCGCCCATGGGGGTTCAAGCTCAAAATGCCGGGGGACTCGACCCTACTTCTTGTCGGACGTCGACTGGCTGGTCGCCAACTGAATCAGAGCCGCAATCCGATCGGTGGAGTCGGCAACCTGACCCAGCATCTGCATAGCGGACGCCCCTGGCCGCACGGCGGCGGCAACCTGATTGGCGGCATTCTGCGCCATCTCCACCGCGACGTTTTGAGCCACGGCGAAACGCGTCGCGGCATCGTCCTGGTAGATGAAGCCGTAGGTTGGATAGGTTGATGAGCCTAATCCGCGTGACGGGTCGTACCAGACCTTGACCTGGCTCCAGTCACCGGCCGGCGACACATCGATCACCGTAACATTTTGCTCGACCTGCCCCCGGGCGCCCTCAATGATCGACCAATTAGCGTGGGTGATCTGAATGATGCGGTCGGTCAGAACCTGGCTGACCACGGCCACGTGGCCAAGGCGCATGCGCCCCGTCGGTTTGAAACACAGTACCGCACCGGCCTTGGGGGTGAAGCCTGTCTGATAGTGACCAGCGGCTTGCTGCCACCAAGTGTGAGCGTCTCCAAAAATCTGAATGCCGGACATCAGGCGCGCGAACGGAACGCACTGCCAATAAGATTCGGCCGACGCGCCCATTGGGCTGAGGCAAAGCAAAAACGCGGCGCCAATGGAACCCAGGATGGCTCGGATGCGTTTTCTCGTCTTCAAAAAATTCTCCCCCGCGGATCGCACGCCAGGGGTAAACGTCGCACAGCGATATGAAAAGAGTGTTTATGCGCTGGCCAAGTCGCTTTTTCGTGAAAACGCTTGATTCATCACCGCCCTCACACAGGAGCGCGGTGTGATCTCAGAGTCACGATCAATATATAGCGGCGGACATTTGACCCCTTTTTTGGCCATCCCATCGGGATTTCTAGCGTATTCTCACAACTCGACCACCTAAATTAACTGAACTATGATCTACTTTGTCCGAAATTGTTATGTATTGCCTCGTCGATTTCAGTCGCTTCGGACGGTTAGTGCGTTTTCGCACGTTCGCCCTTTTGTCGGGCGCAGTCCAAAGTCTTACGAGCCTGCAATATCGTCCGGTGCATGTTGGACTTTTGGGGTCAACGGAGCGAATGCGCCTCAATCCACGATGCCGAAAAATGCGGCGATCCGTCGCGCTTATCCCGATCATTTTTTAGGCTTTAGGTCTTTTGCGGCTTCGGCGTTTTTGGGACGTCGAGTTCAGAATCTCCACAAAGAGGGAAAACGCGATCGCGAAATAGATATAGGCGCGGGGAATGTGAAACCCGAGCCCGTCGGCGATCAGGGCCACGCCGATAAGCAGGATGAAGGACAGCGCCAACATCTTCGTGGTCGGCCGCTCGTGGATAAACCGCTCCACCGGTTCGGCGGCGAACAGCATCACCAGGGTCGAGACGACGACGGCGCCGATCATAATCGGCAGGTCATTGGTCATGCCCACCGCCGTGATCACGCTATCTAGGGAAAAGACGATATTAATCAGGCCGATCTGAAACACCACGGCCGTCATGCTGGACCACTGGGGGGTCTCCGTTGTGGGCTCCGACGCCCGTTCGCCAGCGGCCCCGTCCATGGCTTCGTGGATCTCTCCAGTTCCTTTGGCCAGTAGGAAAAGGCCGCCAGCGATCAGGACGACGTCCTTAATAGTGAAAACACGGCCCATGACCCGAACAAGGTGCATATCTAGGCTCGAGGCCCAGACGAGGCTGACAAGCATGAGAATTCTCAGCAGCATCGCCAGGGAGAGGCCTATGCGCCGCCCCATTGGGCGTTTCTCCGGGGGCAGCCGCTGGATCGCCACCGCCAGGAAAACGATATTGTCTATGCCTAGAACCACCTCGAGAAAGGTGAGCGCCGCAAAGGAGGCGAAGGCTTCCCCGGTCAGGAAATGAGACATCACCTCTTATGGGGCCCGGACCATCGGGATCAACCTTTGTGCCGGCTAATCATCCAATGATTGTCAAAGAAAGCTGTAGGGATCGACATCGATGGTCAACCTGATGGGCGATGGGATCTTCACCCTCGCGCGCCACGACCCCAAAAAAGACTGAAGATCTACCGACCGATCCGA
>JAYVYH010000209.1:0-6114 GCA_043784385.1 Caulobacteraceae bacterium
GGAACATCGAACGGGTTGTGGCTCGGGTGAGCGATATCGATTTCAGGGCTGGTCGGGGGCGTATCGGTCATTGCTTCAGCCCCGACTTGTCCTCGCCCACCAGGGCCACGCTGTAGAAGCCGTTGTCCTGGAGTTTGTTCATGACGCCCATGAAGTTCTCATAGAGAACGTCCTCGTCGCCACGGATGAAAATCCGTTCGTTGGAAGGGTTGGACCCACCGATCGCCGCCGTCAAATCGGCGCCGAGGGTGTCCAGATCGGATGCCGTGTCGCCGACAAACACCCGTCCGTCCTTCTTGATCGACAGATAGATGATCTTGGGCGGCTTACGGGCGGCCTTGGCCGCCGCCGGCGGAAGCGCCACCTTGATCGTCACACTGGCCAGAGGCGCGGCCACCATGAAGATGATCAGGAGGACCAGCATGACGTCCACGAAGGGCGTCACATTGATCGAGGCGTTCTGCGCGACGTCGTAGCGGCCGCCGCTTCCTCCAGAGAGTTTCGCGGCCATACGCCCTATGCTCCCTTGTCGAGCTGCCGGGAGATGGCGTTGATCAGTTCGGCGACAAAGCCTTCCGAGCGCGAGCCGTAGCCGGTGATCTGGGTCTGGAACAGGTTGTAGAAAATAACCGCCGGGATGGCGGCGAACAGGCCGATACCCGTGGCGAGTAGCGCCTGGGCGATACCAGGAGCCACGACGGCAAGGTTGGTGGTGTTGGTGTTGGCGATGCCGATGAACGAGTTCATGATTCCGTAAACCGTGCCGAACAAACCGATGAACGGCGCGTTTGCGCCGACCGAGGCCAGGAACTGCATGCCGCCCGAAAGTCGGCGGGCAAGCGAGGACTGAACGGCGCCAATCGCCTGGGTGGCCCGGGTGATCGTCGAGTCGCGGTGCTCACCGGTGACCGACAGTCCGGCCTGGCGGGAAAGTTCGACTTCCGAGGCGGCGGCGGCGGCCATGTCGGCCAGCGGGTTGCCGGCGAATTCCTCGGACTCGGCGACGCGGCCCATTTCCAGGATCGACTTGGCGCCGCGGAAGCTTTCCAGGAAGCCGTCGGAGGACTTTCGGAGAGCGGAGAATTCGGTGAGCTTAAGGACCAGCAGGCCCCATGTGCCCAGCGAGCAAGCCAGCAGGCCGATCATCACGATCTTCACGACCAGGTCGGCCTGAAGGAACATCACGATGGGCGTAAGGTGACCATTCGCCTCGCCGCCGACCTTGGCGGCTTCACCGGCGGCTTCGCCGGCGGCGCCGGCGCTGGCGGCGCCGGCATCAGCGGTGGGGGCGGCTGGAGCGGCGGCGGGCGCCGGAGCCGGAGTCGCAGTCTGGGCGTGAGCCGGGGCGCTAGTCAGCAGCGCCAACGCGCCGACCAGAGCAATAATGGGTGAGGTTCGTTTCGTTTCGAGCATCTGGCGACGGTTCCTGCTTAATCGTGCACATGTTTATGTGGGCCAGGCTGCGCCTCACCCTTGGCATTACCGCCTTGTTAGACTTGCGGTGTGGCCCCTTTGGCAACCGATTTTTTTTGCGTCAAGGGGTGCGGCGTGGCCGCCAACGGATCGAACCCGAAAGAGAACTGCGTTTACATTGCACCGCAACAATTTTTTCCCCATTGAGCGTGATGGTTTTGCCGAAAGGGGGCGGGAAATTCTTCGCAACGCACCATTTGTCGATGAAATCGCGTTCCGAATACGGTCCGGGAGCATGCCATTTTCCCCGGCAGCCGCGGGTGAGAAATCGGTCAATCGGTCATCGACGCCGGCTTCTTAGGCAGATGACAATAGTTGACGTTTCTGGTGGTGGTGGTGCCTGGGGGCGGATTCGAACCACCGACACGCGGATTTTCAATCCGCTGCTCTACCAACTGAGCTACCCAGGCCGGCAATTTGGGAGCGCCGTCTATAGGCGCCCCCAAGCGCCTTGTCCAGAAGCGCGATGCTTACGGCTCAAAGTCTCCCCGGGGCTCCCGGAGGCTTGCCGGATCGTCGCTGTCCTCGTCGTCTCGGGCCGCCGGGATCGCATAGCGCCCCACCAGCCAGCGCTGCAGATCGACGTCGGCGCACCGCCGCGAACAGAACGGGCGATAGTCGACAGCTGCGGATTTCGCACAGATCGGGCACTTCGCCAGCATCCTAGAGTCTCTTCACCTCCGCCTGGCCACGCCCGCGGCCGGCTTCCCCACGAAAGCTGATCCGTGCTCCGAGCCTGGCGGTCAGGAGGCCCAGCGCCAGCGCGGCGGCTTCGGCCACGGCGATCGAGGCCACGCTCTCGAACCTGCCGCCACCGTCGGCCACGGCCTCACGCTCCAGCGCCCTGACAGCCGCCAGCGCCTCGGTCAGCACGCTCATGGCGCCGCCCGGGTCACTCAGAATATCGATCACCGGCCGCGCGCGGCGTGGCACCGTCAGCTCGAGTGTTCCAAAGCGGCTGACCGCGCCCAGGGCCACGCCAGGATTGTCTGAGCCGAAGGCGGCGCGCGCCGCCGACAGCAGCGCCGGGGCATCATGCCCCCGTCCAACCAGGTCGATCACCACCAGACCGCCAAGTCCCTTGAGCCTTAGAACCCGCGCCGCGACGCCAAGAGCCGCGAAGTTGCCCGCCCGCGCCGCCCGTTTGGCGTCGGCGCCGGGCCTGGAACCCAGATCCACGTCCACGGCGGTCAGCGCCCGCGTCGGCTCGATGGCCACCGACCCGCCGCCCGGCAACGGGAAAATCGTCGAAAACACATCATCCTGCGCGCCATCGGCCACCGATCGCGCCACCGATCCGGTCCGGACGTCCGCGCCTGGCGCGAAGCCGACCAGTTGCTCCTCCAGCGACGGTCCCGCCTCCAGCAGCCTTGGATTACCCTCCGCCGGCCCGATCAGCCGGACCGAAGCGCCCTTGTCGCGCCGCGCCTCGGTCCTGATTTCCACCTCCAGTGCCTGGCCTTCCGTAAGCGGCCCCAGTTCCTTGGTGATATTGAGAATGGCATCCGGCCCCGCGCCGAGATCGAGGAACGCCAGGGCGTTGGCGCGGTCCAGAGCGCGGACCCGCGCCACCAGGCGCGCGCCCAGGGCCTGCACCTCCAGGTCACCCTCGCGAGCGATCAACAGTCGCTCGGGGCGACCGTCCAGGGTCACTACGCCGCGCGTCTCGCCGGCTCCGGCATCAAGGTAGAGGCGGCGTTCGGTCATGAGGGGTGATACCCCAGACCGGCCAGCAAGCCCATGGTCTCGTAAAGCGGCAGGCCGACCACTCCGGTATAGGAGCCGATCAGGCTGATCACGCAGGCCCCCGCCCGACCCTGTATGCGATAACCGCCGGCCGCGCCGCGCCACTCGCCGCCGGCCAGAAGAGCCTCGATGTCGAGCGGGCTCAGGCGCTTGAACCTCAGTCGCGTCTCCGAAAGCCGCGACGCCGCGCGACCACCGGGCGCGACCACGGCGACGCCCGTGAACACGCGGTGGCCCCGGCCCGACAGCAGAGCAAGCATCCGCGCCGCCTCGGCCTTGGTCTCGGGCTTGCCCAGCAGCCTGCGGCCCACCGCAACCACCGTGTCCGCCGCCAACACGAAGGCTTCTGGATGTCGCGCCGCGCCCACCCTGGCCTTTTCGATGGCCAGTCTCAGGGCGGCGAGACGGGGCGTCTCGGATTTCAGCGGGGTCTCGTCGATATCGCAGGGATCGACGCCATCGGGCGCGACCCCGGCCTGTTGGAGCAGATCGAGGCGACGGGGGCTGGCGCTGGCCAGCACGAGCGGGGGGCGTTCTGAGATCAAGGTCACGTTGCCATCCTAATGCGGCGGACGGCTCTTGTCTCCGCGCGGGCTCCCCGACGGTTCCGGAACGATCCCCCCCTCCGAGGGTTGAATACGCAGTCGCAGCCAAGGACCATCAGGATGCCCGACCTTGAACAGGACGCCGACAGCCAGGACATGGCCGAAATCTTCGACGAGACCCACACCACCGAGGACGGCGGCGACATAGCCCACCCCGACATGGCGCCAGATGTGTTCGACGTCACCGTCGCCGACGACGACGGCGACGACGAGCAGCCCGTCGACCCGGATGATTTCGACCCGGATCGACTCGATGAATCGGAGCGCGAACTGATGTTCGAAGAGGATGACGGGATCGATTCCGACCGCCAGATGGCGCGCGACCGGACCGATGTCGTCGCCGGTGACGACGACTCGCCCGCCGACTATCAAGGGGGTGACCGCGCGCCGCTCGATCCCGGCGCGGACTGAGGATTCCGCCTCCCTTTAAGGGAATCGGCGCCAAGCGGCTTGAATGTCGCCGCGCGGGCTTTACGGTGAGGGTGTATTTGAACACCTGTTTGAGAGGCGGGCAGCCTCTCTCGGAGCCCCTGAATGAGCAAACGTTTCGAAGGCACGGCGGACTATGTCGCCACCGACGACCTGAAGATCGCCGTCAACGCGGCGATCGCCCTGGAACGGCCCCTGTTGATCAAGGGTGAACCCGGTACCGGAAAAACCGTTCTGGCCTATGAGATCGCCAAGGCTCTCGAAGCGCCGCTGATCACCTGGCACATCAAGTCCACCACAAAGGCCCAACAGGGCTTGTATGAATATGAAGCCGTGACCCGGCTTCGGGACAGCCAACTCGGCGACGAGCGCGTCAAGGACGTCTCCAACTATATCAAGCGCGGCAAGCTGTGGGAGGCGTTCGACGCCCCCGAACGCCCCGTGCTGCTGATCGACGAAATCGACAAGGCCGACATCGAATTTCCCAACGACCTGTTGCAGGAACTCGATCGGATGGAATTCTACGTCTACGAGACCAACGAAACCATCAAGGCCAAGATCCGGCCGGTGGTGCTGATCACCTCCAATAACGAAAAGGAACTGCCCGACGCATTCCTGCGCCGGTGCTTCTTCCACTACATACGCTTCCCCGAGGAAGAGACCATGCGCGCCATCATCGACGTGCACTATCCGGGGATCAAGCAGAAGCTGGTCGCCGAGGCGCTGCGCATTTTCTACGACATGCGAAAGGTGCCGGGCCTGAAGAAGAAACCGTCCACGTCTGAACTCCTCGACTGGCTTAAGCTGTTGATGGTCGAGGACATCGACGACAAGGTCCTGCGCGAACGCGACCCGACCAAGCTGATCCCGCCGCTGCACGGCGCTCTGCTGAAGAACGAGCAGGATATCGCTCTGTTCGAGCGTCTCGCGTTCCTCGCCCGCCGCGAGGGATCCGGAGCCCGGCCCGGCCAGCAATAGACCTTCTGGCATTACAGTTAATTCACTGGACCCGGCGTCGCCCCGTGGCCACCTTGATCCTTGATGGAACGTGGTGGTCACGAAGGCGAGGGATATGCGGAAATCGATGAGGTCTTACGGGCTGATAGTAGCCGCGTTGGGGTCTGGCGCTCTGGCACTGGCCGCGTGCAATCCGCCGCACCCCAAGCCCAGTCCGTCGCCGAAGACGATTTCCGCTCTCGACTGCCCCGACAGCCAGGGCGATCTCAACCGCAGGAGCTCGGCGGCGGACGGCAAGACCTGCACCTACGCCACAGACGCCGGCGACCAGGTCACGCTCCAGTTGATTAGCCTGGACGGCAAGGACCCTCGCGAGGTTCTTGGTCCCATCGAGACCGGTCTCAAAGCCGAACTGCAGACGGCTATGGCTGCCGCGCCAACCCCACCGTCACCGCCTGGCGCGCCCTCCCCACCCACACCGCCCGGCGGCTCCGACAAACAGCGCGTCGACATCGACCTGCCGGGGATTCACATCCACGGCACAGAAAACGGCAATACCAATGTCGACACCCCCGGGGTGCACGTGGATGCACATGACGGCGCCGGCCATTCCGGTGATCACGCCACGGTCCAGATCGGTGGCGGCGCGCTGGGTGGGGTGACGGTCAACGCCAACGATGGCGGCGCCCAGATTCGTGTAGCCGAGAAAGGCGCGGGGTTGCGGTCCACCTATATCCTCGCCAGTGGCGCCCCCGGCCCCCATGGCTACAAGGCTGCGGGCTACGAAGCCCGGGGACCGTCGGGCGGCCCAATCGTTGTGGCGACAATACTCGCCAAATCCGACGACCACGACGACATCCACCACGACGTGCGCGACCTGCTGACCCGCAACGTCGGCAAGTGA
>JAYVYH010000210.1:0-4104 GCA_043784385.1 Caulobacteraceae bacterium
GTGGTCAAGAAGGCCGTGGTGGGAACGGGCGGCGCCGATAAGGCCCAGGTCGCCTTCATGATCGCCCGCTTGCTGCCCGCGGCCGGCGCCCCGACCGCCGACGCCGCCGACGCCCTGGCCGTGGCCATCGCCCACGCCCACGCACGAACGGCCCAGAACCGACTGGGGCGCCGCCGGCTGGAGAGCGCCGCGTGATCGGCCGCCTGCGCGGCGTGGTGGCCGAGGTGGCCGAGGAGGACGTCCTGATCGACGTGGGCGGGGTCGGCTATGTGGTTCGCTGCGGATCGCGCACCCTGGGCCGCCTGCCAGCGCCCGGCGACGAGGCGTTGCTGCACGTCGAGACCCAATGGTCGGAAGCCGCCGGCCCGCGCCTTTACGGCTTTCTCACCCGCGAGGAGCGCCGCGCCTTCGTGATGCTGCAGGCGATCCAGGGGGTCGGGCCAAAGGCGGCGCTGGGCGTGCTCGACGTGCTGCCGCCTCGCGAACTGGCCGCCGCCGTGGCGCGTGAGGACAAGGCCGCCGTCGCCCGGGCCAATGGGGTCGGGCCGAAACTGGCCCTGCGAATCATCGTCGAACTCAAGGACAAACCGATCGCCGAGGGCGTTGTCGCCGGCCTGCAAAGCGGGCCCACCCCCACGCCGCCGGTCGCGACTGCGGCGGGCGAAGCCGTGGCCGCCCTGATGGGGCTGGGCGTTGCCGAGATCACCGCGCGTCGCGTCGTCGATCAGGCCCTGCTGCGCCTGGGTGACGCTGCCGCCGAGACAGCCCTGATCAAGGCGGCGCTGCAGGAACTGGGTCGATGACCCGGCTGGTGTCCGGCGACGCCGCGCCTCTGGAGACGACCGACAAGGCGCTGCGTCCGCAGACACTGGCGGAATTCGTCGGCCAGGAACAATCCAAGGCCAATCTGCGCATCTTCATCGACGCTGCCCGCGGCCGGGGCGAGGCGCTGGATCACGTGCTGCTGTTCGGCCCACCGGGGCTGGGCAAGACCACCCTGGCCCAGATCGTCGCCCGGGAGCTGGGGGTGAATTTCCGCGCCACCTCTGGCCCTGTGCTGGCCAAGGCCGGAGACTTGGCCGCGATCCTGACCAACCTCGAGCCTAACGATGTGCTGTTCATCGACGAGATCCACCGCCTGCCCGCCAATGTGGAGGAAATACTCTATCCGGCCATGGAGGATCACGCTCTCGACCTGATGATCGGCGAGGGGCCGTCGGCCCGCTCGATCCGCATCGATCTGGCGCCTTTCACGCTGGTCGCCGCCACCACTCGCGCCGGCCTGCTGGCCACCCCTCTGCGCGACCGCTTCGGCATCCCGATCCGGCTGGAATTCTATACGCCGGAAGAGCTTCAACGAGTCTTGGCCCAGGCGGGCCGCAAGATGGGCCTCGACCTGGCCGCCGACGGCGCCGCCGAGATCGCCGGCCGGGCGAGGGGCACGCCGCGCGTCGCCGGCCGCCTGCTGCGCCGGGTGCGCGACTTCGCCGCCGCCGAGGGCGCGGCGGTGATCGACCGCCCCTGCGCGGCCCGGGGCCTGGCCCGGCTGGAGGTCGACGCCGCGGGTCTGGATTCCCTCGATCGCCGCTATCTCGCCGCTCTGATCCACAACTATGGCGGTGGCCCGGCCGGGGTGGAGACCCTGGCCTACGCCATCGCCGAGGCCCGGGATTCGGTGGAGGATGTGATCGAGCCGTTTCTGATGCAGCAGGGATTCATCCAACGCACGCCGCGCGGACGTCTGGCCTGCGGCAAGGCCTGGTCGCACCTGGGCCTGACGCCTCCCGTCGCCCCGCCGGGACAACCGGGGCTGTTCGACGAGGAATCGGCCTAGTGGTCGCCGAAGCCTTGGGCCAATTGGGCGCGATGATGCAGGTGTCCGGCATGGTCGTCGACATCGATGGAAACACCCCTTGGCTTCGCCCGCCCGCGGCCACGCTGCGCCTCACAGTCACCGACCAGGAAGGGGGCGCCAGGGTCCCGTGTCGTTTCGACCCGAGCCGCTGGGATGAGATCGACCTGTGGATCTATGGCGGCGCGGTGGCGATCGGTGTCGCTGTGGCTTCGTCGTGGCCGACCGGACACGCACCGCCGGCGGCGCGGGCGAAGATCACGGCGGGCGCGCCCGTGTTCATGGCCGCCCTCGGCATACCTATCGGATGACCGACACCCCCTCCGCCGGCCGGTTCGAGGGTCGCGAACACCGCCTGACCGTGCGGATTTACTATGAAGACACCGACTTCACCGGGCTTGTCTATCATGGAAGCTACGTGCGCTTTTTCGAGCGCGGCCGATCCGACTTCCTGCGCCTGGCCGGGATCAGTCACAGCGCCCTGCTTGAGCGGCCGGACCCCGGAGCTTTTGTCGTCACCAGGCTGAACATCGCCTTTCGCAAGGCCGCGCGGATCGACGACGCTCTAGTGGTGCGCACCACCTACGACACCATCAAAGGTCCCCGGATGTGGATCACCCAGAGCATCACCCGGGGCGACAACCTGATCGCCACCGCCGATGTCGAGGCCGCCTGCATCCGACCCGACGGACGCCCGCGTCGCCCACCGCCGGAACTTTTGCAAAGCCTTAACCCGCTGCTGCTACCAGACAAGGTGTCTTAAGTCCGAAGGATCGACATGGAATCCGCCGCCACGCTAACGGCCGACAGCTTCTCGCCGGTCCATCTGTTCCTTCAGGCCGACTGGGTGGTGAAAGGCGTGCTGGTGGGCCTGATGTTCGCCTCGCTGTGGTCCTGGGCGGTGATTATCGACAAAGCCTTCCGCATCACCGCCCTGAACCGCGAGGCCGACCGGTTCGAAGACCAGGTCGGCTCGGGCCAGTCGCTCGAGGAGGTGGCCGCCAAGGCTGGGGAGACGCCCCGCCACGCCCTGCCCCGCATGCTTCAGGCGGCCCTGCGCGAATGGCGCGAGGCGCGCAACAAGGGCCTGCTGATCGCCGGCCACGAGGACGCCCAGGCCGCGTTCCTGGTCCAGCGCATCGACCGCGTGCTTGATTCCGCCGTCGCGCGGGAGAGCCAGAGGATCGAGGACGGCCTGGGCAGCCTGGCCATCGTCGCCACCGCCTCACCGTTCATCGGGCTGTTCGGCACGGTCTGGGGTATCATGACCGCCTTCCAGGCCATCGCTATCCAGAAGAACACTAATCTCTCGGTGGTGGCGCCCTCGATCGCCCAGGCCCTGTTCGCCACCGCCGTGGGCCTCGCCGCCGCCATCCCCGCCTATATCGCCTACAACAAGTTCTCCACCGACGCGGGCAAGTTCGCCGCCCGGCTGGAAGGCTTCGCCGACGATCTGGTGACCGCGATCCAGCGCCGCCTGGCGGAGCGGAAATAGCCATGGCGCTCGGAGCTCACGACGCCTTCGCGGCCGGCCGCCGTCGCGGCCGAGCCCGCCGGGGCCGGCGCGGCGCGCTGTCGGAAATCAACGTCACCCCACTGGTCGATGTGATGCTGGTGCTGCTGATCATCTTCATGGTCTCGGCCCCGCTGTTGACCGTGGGCGTGCCCTTGCAACTCCCCAAGACCGAGGCCTCGGCCGTTCAGGACCAGCAGGAGCCGCTGACCGTTTCGGTTCGGGCCGACGGGCGGATATTCATCAATGAGGCGGAGACCCCGTTCGGATTGCTTTCACCGACCCTGCGACGGATGGCCGGCGATGCGGCGGCCAAGCCGATCTATGTCCGCGCCGATGGCCGCGCGCCTTACGCCATGGTCGCCCAGGTAATGGCCAGCCTGTCACAGTCGGGATTTTCCACCATCAACCTGATCACCGACACCGGCGGCCCGTCCTCCGGCGCGCCAAGGGACAGTTCGGCCCTGAAGACGGGAGCGTCGTCGGCCCGGCCATGATGGTTCCCGCGCCCCCGCGGCGAAACTCGCTGGCGCCGGCACTCCTGGTAGCGGCGGCGCTGCATGCCGGCCTGTTCCTGATCGCGACCTATGTGGCGCGCCCCAGCTTTGTGCCGATGGGGACGGCCGTGCCGATCAACATCATCTCCAGCGCCCCCACCACCGACTCCCGCCCAGCCGAGGCCGCGCCGGTGACCCAGGCCTCCCAGACCGAGACGCCGGCGCCGCAAGCCAAGCCCCCC
>JAYVYH010000211.1:0-4989 GCA_043784385.1 Caulobacteraceae bacterium
ACGCTGATCTGTCGGACGCCTTGGCAAGCGAGCCGGTTGGACTTCGTCCAGAAAACCTCGTGGCTCTGACCTCTGCCGCGCGGGGCTCTCGGCCCGCGATAGGTGCGGCGCCGACCATCGCCGACCTCGCCGCGGAGGCCTCAGGGATCGACTGGCCGGGGCTGATTTCTGAGCGCTTCGGCGCCTGGGCGGCTGGACACTTCGACGAAGGACAGGCGCTTTGGGCCGCGCCGCGCGGTAGAGGCGCCTATGGTGCCTGGCGCGCCGTCGCGACCCATGATCTGACGCCCGAGATTGTCGGCCTTGCCGGCTTTGCGGCCCGTGTCTCGGAGGCGCCGGAAACTGCGCCAGACGCAGTTGCGAGCGTGGTGCAGCGGATCGCAATCCCAGCCGAGGCCCTGGAAACCTATTTCCACCAGATGCTGATGACGCTGGGCGGCTGGGCGCAATATGCCCGATACCGGCTTTGGCAGGCAGAACTCGGCGGCGGCGCGGACGCGACCATCACCGACTTCCTGGCGATTCGCCTGATCTGGGAAGCGGCACTGTTCGACCGGTATGAGAACCAGATCGGCGACCAGTGGAAGGCGGTCATCGCCTCGCATGCGTCACCCATCAAGCCGACCGTCCACAATGTCGTGGACGCGATCCTGCAGGAAGCCTCGGAACGCTCGGCGCAACGGATGTTGGCTGAAACGCTCGCGGTGCCGGGGACACTGCCGAGGGAACACAGGCCCGCGCTCCAGGTCGCTTTCTGCATCGACGTCCGGTCGGAGGTGTTCCGGCGGGCGCTGGAATCGGTAAACCCGGATATCCAGACCCTGGGGTTCGCCGGTTTCTTCGGCCTGCCGGCCTCGCATCGCCGTTTTGCGTCCGATGTGCAGGAACTGCGGTTGCCGGTGCTCCTGAATCCCGGCTTGACCACCTGCTCGGGTGGCCACCAAGACATCGCGGCGGATAGGTCGGCGCGGTTCAAGGCGCGCGCGAAGAGGGCCTGGGGGCGGTTCAAGCTCGCGGCCGTATCGTCCTTCGCCTTCGTCGAGGCGACGGGGCCAGTTTATGCCTGCAAGCTCGTGAGCGATGCGCTGGGACTCCACGCCACCCCCGCGCCGAACGATCCCGCGCCCCGTCTTGATCCCGCTCTCGATCTCGCAACAAGGACCAAGGCGGCTGAGACGGTGCTACGAGCCATGTCGCTCACGACCAATTTCGCGAAGCTCGTGCTGCTGGCCGGACACGGAGCAAACGTGGTCAACAATCCCCATGCCAGCGGGCTCCATTGTGGCGCCTGCGGCGGCTATTCCGGCGAGGTCAATGCGCGGCTGTTGTCAGCCCTACTAAACGACCCGGAGGTGCGCGCGGGCTTGGTTGCGAAAGGGATCGAGATCCATGCCGATACCCTGTTCCTCGGCGCGTTGCATGACACGACCACGGATGCGATCACGCTCTATGCGGACGATCATCCCTCCGCCCTCAATCAGTCCGATATCCGCCAGGCGAAAGTTTGGCTTGAGGCGGCAGGCGTCATCTCAAGGGGCGAACGGGCTTTGCGTCTGCCGAGAGCGGCTCGGGAGGGGAGCCTCACGAGGCGCAGCCGCGATTGGGCTGAGGTGCGGCCCGAATGGGCGCTGGCAGGCTGCAAGGCGTTCATCGCCGCGCCCCGTCGGCGCACGGCGGGCAAGACCCTCGAAGGTCGCGCCTTCCTGCACGACTATAACTGGAAAGCCGACCGGGACTTTAGCGTTCTGGAGTTGATCCTGACCGCGCCCGTGGTCGTCGCGAGCTGGATCAGCCTGCAATATTACGGATCGACCGTGGCGCCGAACGTCTTCGGCGGCGGAAATAAGCTCCTGCACAACGTCACAGGCGGCATAGGCGTCGTCGAGGGCAATGGCGGCATGATGCGCGCCGGTCTCCCTTGGCAATCGGTCCATGATGGCGAGCGCTACGTCCACGAACCGCTTCGCCTGTCCGTTTGCATCGAAGCGCCGCGCGAGGCGATAACCGAGATCCTCAAGCGCCATAAAGGTGTTCGCGCGCTGTTCGACAATCGCTGGCTACACCTCTTCGCCCTCGACGAGACCGGTCGGATGGCCTGGCGCTACGCCGGCGATCTTCAGTGGACCTCGGTGAGCGTCGCAGCGGACCCGTCAGTCCCTCTGAAAGTGGCGGTCTGAGCCATGAAACCTGGCAGCTCTCACCTGTCCTGGCTGGAATCGGAATCCATCCACATCCTGCGCGAGGCCGTCGCCGAGGCCCGCAACCCCGTCATGTTGTTTTCGGCGGGGAAGGACTCGACCGTGATGGCGCACCTCGCGTTGCGGGCCTTCTATCCTTCCAAGCCGCCGTTCCCGCTGCTGCATGCCGACTCGACGTGGGAGTTCAGGTCGCTGATCGAGTTCCGGGACGACTTCGCGGCCAAGCATGGCTTCAAGCTCATTGCCTATTCAAATGAAGAAGGGCGTGCGGCGGACATCAATCCCTTCGATCACGTGGACCGCTACACCCTGGTGATGCGGACCGAACCCCTCAAGACCGCGCTCGACGCCGGCGGCTACGACATCATCTTCGGCGGCGCCCGGCGCGACGAGGAAAAGTCACGCGCCAAAGAGCGCATCGTGTCTGTTCGTGGCGCGGGCCACGCCTGGGAGCCGCGCCAGCAACGACCAGAACTGTGGCGGCTCTACAATACCCGCCTGGGCAAGGATCAGACGGCCCGGGTCTTTCCACTCTCCAATTGGACCGAGACGGATATCTGGGCCTACGCCCTGCTCCACAAGATTGAGCTGGCGCCGCTCTATTTCGCCGCGCCGCGGCCTGTCGTGCAACGGGCGGGGTCCTTCATCGTAGTCGATGATGAGAGCCGCATGCGGTTCCAGCCCGGCGACGAAATCCAGACCAGGACCGTCCGATTCCGAACGCTCGGCTGTTGGCCCGTAACGGGCGCGGTTGAGTCTGAAGCGACCGAGCTCGCTGCTGTCGTCGATGAAACTCTGCGAGCCTCATCCTCCGAGCGTCAGGGACGGATCAGCGACGGGGAGGATGGCGGGTCGCTCGAACAGAAAAAGCGCGAAGGCTATTTCTGATCATGGTGGCGGGCGATCTCCCCTACGAGAACACGGTCGCCGTGCTTGCCACTATGCACGGTAAGGAACGCGTGATCGGGCCGGTGCTTGAGCCGGGCCTCGGCCTCAGGGTCGCGCTCGCGATGGGGTTGGACACCGACCGCTTCGGCACGTTCAGGCGCGAGATTGAACGCCCCGGAACGCAACTCGATGCGGCCAGGGCCAAGATCGCGGCAGGGTTCGAGTATGCGCGCTACGCGCGCGTGGGCATCGCCAGCGAGGGCAGCTTCGGCCCACACCCCTACATTCCGTTCCTCGCCCTTGGCCGCGAGCTGGTCCTGCTGATCGATCGTGAGCGCGGCCTCGAACTGACGGGCCATTTCGCGAGCCCTGAGACCAACTACGGCCATACGGTCGTCTCGGACCTAGAAGCTGCAATCGCTTTTGCCGAGCGATCGAAATTTCCTGGGCATGGATTGATCGTCATGGGCTGGGTTGACGAGAGACCTGCGCCTGGTTTCGCCCTGTTCAAGGACGTCGTTGACCACGCCTGTCTGGAAGAAGCTGTCGGCCAGGTCGTCGCCAAATGCGGCGCGGCCTTCATCGAGGCGGATATGCGCGCCCATCGCAATCCTACCCGGATGCGGGCGATCGAGCGCGCGGCGAGCGACCTGGTTCGCCGGTTTCGTAGTCAATGCCCCGCCTGCGCCCATCCCGGATTCGATGTCACCGAACGCATTCCGGGACTGCCCTGTGAATGGTGCGGGGAGCCGACGCATGCGATCCGCTCGGAGGTGTCGACCTACCAGGCCTGCGACTATCGACAAGAGCGCCCCGCGACGTGTGCCACGACCGCGGATCCTGGCAGCTGCGAGAGCTGCAATCCTTGAGCCCGCGCCGCTGCTGTCGCTGGAGCGGCTTCGGCGCAATCAGGGCGCCACAGGGATCATCACTTCATTGCGCCGCATGAACCAGAGGGTCCACGGGGGATCGTATTGAGCCAGCGACGCGGGGCCAATGGCGCGCAGGTGGTGTGTTCCAGCGAGTTTCTCGAGCTCGGCGGTTTTAACGGCGACGTCGTCCTTCCGGGCCAGGCCGGAGAACTGCAGGACCGCAAAGCGGGCCGGCGGGAGCACGCGGAGATGCACCTTGGGATCGTTTGGCTCTGGCAGCGTGTCCATTGAATAGGCGCTCGGCATCGTGAACCGCACGACCCATTCGCCGGCGCTCTGCGTCTGGGTGACGGGCGCGGTCATGGCGATCTTCTCGCTCGTCGGCGCCTGGGCCACCGGCGCCGTCATCGCGATGCTTTGGCGGCGTTTGTTGCCGCCGAAAATATAGCCGGCCAGCAGACGAAATCCTTTGCTGGCAGCTTCCTTTTGATCGCCGGTGACGGTCACCTCGGCAACCACCAGGGCCGGATATTCACGCACTTCGAAAGCGCCCTCATGGAAGAGGGCCGTAAAGGCTGGTTCTTCGACGGCCATCGCATCCGTTCCAATGAGGGTGGCGCCCAGTATCGCGCCCAAAACTATGCGCCTCAGAATCATCCATCTGCCTTGAAACCCGTCAGCACGCCGCCGGCTATTTGGTGGCCTATTCCGGAGTGATTGACGTCGGCTGATTGGAAAAGCGGCGAAGGACATGGGACAGGTTCTAGCCGGACCAATTCAGAGCGCCAATGCCCGTGTCAGATCCTCATGTTCGAAGGCGCTTTGCATGCGACGGATCTCAGCGGGCCGCGGGCCGATCTCAGCGACGACATCGCGCCAGACCCGTGTGGCCTGGCCGACCTGGGCGATGATCTCGCGCGCGCGCTTTATAGCAATCGCCCCTGAGGGTGACTCAGGGATTCGCCTGAAGCCCGAACAGTGATTGAACTAAACCGCTTCCGCGGTAGGCGGAGCGCGGGTCTGGCCTGAGG
>JAYVYH010000212.1:0-2237 GCA_043784385.1 Caulobacteraceae bacterium
TTGACGCTCGGCATGTAGGTGTAGCCGATACGTGGATGATAGCTCCACAGAGAGTGCCACATAGCCCGCCCGCCCCTATGTCCTACCGTATCGCTTGGCCATGCGCTCTCGGCGTTCGACGACAAGTTCGTATTGGTCGCGCGGCCAGTCCTTGTAGTAGGCTGTCCGCTGCAAAGCTTCTGCGCCGGAGAGAACAGCCTCCAGCCGATTGGCGACCACAATGAAATATGGGTCCTTGATAGGGGGGCCCGGGTAGCGGCTTGTTTTGGTCTTGGTGACCCCAGTGTTGAGAAACACGTTGTCCCCAATCAGCTCGGCATTGAGCGTTTCAACAAACTCGCTGATCCCCCACTGAAATTGAATGCGTGGCGGAAACGCCATCACGCGCGTCGATAGCGATGGGGTGTTCCGTAGCTCGATGGATTTTTCGCGGATATAGGCGCGCACGTCACCTTTCAGATAGACCGTTACGTCCACTTGGGCTGCGAGAATAGCGGAGCGAGCATAGGGACAGGGCGCAAATTTTTTATGGTAGAATGCGTTCTTTACGGTCACGAACCCTTTCAGCCAAGCCCAGATGTCCTCGCCGACGACACTGTCAATCGATGCCGTACCATCCATGATTCAGACGCCCCCTGATTTAGATTTAGAACATCGTATAGCAAAGGATATCGACTGCGCCGTCGATATCATCGGCTTCTTCTCGTAGCGCCTGGGCGATTTCATGCAATCGCGGGGCCATGGCCGCCGCGTGATCTTCATCCTGGCTCCTCCAGTATTTTGCCAGGGCCTTGATCAGCCCCTCAGGGTCGCCCCCGCCGGGAAACTCGAAGTCTGCGGGCCGCATCACCGCCAGAGTTGGCGGCTCAAAGTAGCTTGCGACGCCAACCTCGCCCTTGCGGGCGAAATAGGCGGGGCGTTCGGCGGACCGTCTGGCGTTCGCCAGGGGGACCAATACTTCGTCGAAAGTCGCCAATGCCAGGGAATCGGCGCTGAGAGCCTCGGTCGAGCCTGGGCTGATCGTATCAGTCGAGCTCATGCTCATTCCTCCAGTCGTCATTTTCTGGCCACTCGGGTTGCTCGCTCTTCCACAGCAGGCAGTCTTCGAGCACCAGCAGGTCCATCCCGGTTCGCATGAAGCACCGATAGGCGTCCTGCGGCGTGCAGACGATCGGCTCTCCCCGAACGTTGAACGAAGTGTTCACCAGAACGGGGCACCCGGTGAGCTGGTCGAAAGCCGACAGAATGCGAAAGAAATCGGGACTGCGTTCCTGGTCCACGGTTTGCACACGGGCGCTGTAGTCCACATGCGTGACCGCGGGGATGTCGCTTCTCTGTTGGTGCAAAATTGGCATCATATCGTCGCTGTCGGACACGGCCCGATCCATCGGCAGTTGGCGTTCGGTTTTCACCGGCGCCACGAGCAGCATGTAGGGGCTCTCAGCCTCGATCTCGAAATAGTCGGCGGCGCGATCGGCGATCACCGCCTGCGCGAACGGCCGGAAACTTTCCCGGAACTTCACCTTGAGGTTCATGGTGCTCTGCATTTCCGGGTTGCGCGGGTCGCCGAGGATCGACCGTGCGCCCAGTGAACGCGGGCCGAACTCCATGCGTCCGCTGAAGTAACCCACCACCTTACCGTCGGCGATCGCGTTGGCGACGGCCCGCGCCAGTTCGTCGGGGTCGGCGATCTGGTGGTGCGGCCAATCCTGGCGATCGAGGATCGCGGTGACTTCGTGGGGGGCGAACCGCGGTCCGAGATAGCTTCCCATCAAGGAGTCGCCCTCGCGCTTCACCACGCGCGGCGCGCCAAGCATCTGGTGCGATACCAGCAGCGCGGCGCCGAGCGCGCCGCCCGCATCGCCGGCGGCGGGCTGAACAAACAGCCCATCGAGCCCGGACTCCCGAAGTACGCGGCCGTTAGCCACGCAATTGAGCGCGACCCCGCCAGCCATGACTAGGTTTTTTGTCCCGGTCAGGGCTGTCGCATAAGCCACCAGCTTGAGAACCACATCTTCGGTGACCTGCTGGATCGACGCCGCCAGATCCATCTCCTTGCGGGTGATCATCGTGTCCGGGCGTCGCGCCGGACCGCCGAACAGCGTCTCGAAGCGCTCGTTGATCATCAGTCCGGTGTCGAGATAGCCGAAATAGTTGGTGTCCAGCCGGAACGATCCATCATTCTTCACATCGATCAGGACGTCACGGATGAGATCGGCGTATTTCGGCTCGCCATA
>JAYVYH010000213.1:0-4036 GCA_043784385.1 Caulobacteraceae bacterium
CTGCTCACCGGCATGGTGCAGGCCTACATCTTCAGCATCCTGGCCGGGGTCTACATCGCCGCCGCGACGCGCGGTCGCAAGGCCAAGCCCGCCCCCACGCCAGGGTCGACCGCATGAAAACTCACAACAGGACATGATGCCATGGACAGTATGACCCTCATCGCTATCGCTTCGATCGTCACCGCCGGTCTGACAATCGCCCTCGGCAGCATCGGGCCCGCCCTAGGCGAGGGGCGCGCGGTCGCCACCGCCCTGACGTCGCTGGCCCAGCAACCGGACGCCGCCTCGACCATCACGCGCACCCTGTTCGTCGGCCTGGCGATGATCGAGTCCATCGCGATCTATTGCTTCGTGGTCTCGATGATCCTGCTGTTCGCCAATCCATTCTGGAGCCACGTCATCGCCCAGACCGCAGGAAAGTAGTCATGCTCATCGACTGGTTCACCGTCGGTGCGCAGGCTCTCAACTTCATCATCCTGGTGTGGTTGTTGAAACGCTTTCTCTACCGGCCGATCCTGAACGCCCTCGACGCGCGGGAAAAGCTGATCGCCGCCAAACTCGCGGACGCCGACGCGAAGGAGGCGAGAGCGCAGAGCGAACGCGACGCGTTCCAGCAGAAGAATGAGGCCTTCGACAAGCAGCGCGCAGCGCTGTTGACCCGGGCGACAGACGAGGCGGCCGCCGAAGGCCGCAAACTGCTCGACGACGCCCGCAAGGCGGCCGACGCGCTCAGCGCCAAACGAAAGGAGGCTTTGAGGAGCGACGCCCACGCCCTCAATCAAGCCGTGCGTCGCCGGACACAGCAGGAAGTCTTCGCCATAGCCAAGAAGACGCTGACCGATCTTGCCGACGCGGATCTGGACAAGCGGATTGCTGACGTGTTCACGCGCCGGCTGCGCGGCATGGCGGGCAAGGCGAAAACGGCGTTCGGCGCGGCGCTGACGTCGGGCAAAGGGCCCGCGTTGCTGCGCAGCGCGTTTGATCTCCCAGCCAAACAGCGCGCCGGGATCCAGACGGCGCTCGATGAGACCTTCTCGACCCAAGCCCCGATCCGTTTCGAAACCGCGCCGAGCCTGGTGAGCGGCATCGAACTCGTTGCCAATGGACAGAAGATCGCCTGGAGTATCGCGGACTATCTCGTGTCTCTGGAGAACGGCGTCAGAGAGATTCTGAACGATCAGGATCGGCCTGAGCCGAAGACCGCATCCAAGCCCCTGGCCAAGACCAGGGTTGCCGGCAAGGCCAGGGCTAGGGCCAAACCGCACGCCGCCAAGTCCAAGGCGCGGGCATGAGGCGCGCAGCTGGACCTTTGAGCTCGGTGTTCGACGAAACGTTCGAGGCGATCAGCCAGTCGCTCAAGGCCTTCACGGCCGAGTTAGCGCCCAAGGAGATCGGCGTCGTCACCAGCATCGCGACCGGCATCGCCAAGGTGTCCGGGCTTCCGTCCGTGGGCTTCGAGGAGCTGGTCAAGTTTCCCGGCGACCTGCTCGGCATCGCCTTCAACGTCGATGAGCACGAGATCGGCGTCGTGCTGCTCGGCGACTACTCACATATCAACGCCGGCGATGAAGTCGAACGCACCGGCCGGCTCATGGATGTGGCCGTCGGCGACGGCCTGCTGGGGCGCGTCATCGATCCGCTAGGCCGGCCCGTCGACGGCAAAGGCGAGGTCGTCGCCCACGCGCGCCGTCCGATCGAACACCCGGCGCCGCCGATCATGGATCGCGCGCCCGTCACGACGCCCCTGCAGACCGGCTTGAAGGTCATCGATGCGCTGATCCCCGTGGGCCGCGGTCAACGCGAACTGATCCTGGGCGACCGCCAGACGGGCAAGACGTCGATCGCCATCGACACCATTCTAAATCAGCGCGATCAGAACGTGCTCTGTGTCTATTGCGCCATCGGACAGCGTGCGTCCGCCGTCGCCAAGGCCGTGGCGACCCTGCGGGAAAACGGCGTCCTGGCCCACACCGTGGTGGTGGTGACCGAAGGCAACGATCCACCGGGTCTGGCCTACATCGCGCCCTATGCCGCCACGACCATCGCCGAGCACTTCATGGAGCAGGGGCGCGACGTGCTGATCGTCTATGACGACCTGACGCACCACGCGCGCGCCTATCGCGAGCTGTCGCTGCTGCTGCGGCGTCCGCCCGGCCGCGAAGCCTTTCCCGGCGATATCTTCTACATCCACGCGCGGCTTCTGGAACGCGCTACCCACCTGCGCGAAGACCTTGGCGGTGGCTCGCTTACAGCCCTGCCGGTCATCGAAACCGAGGCGCAGAATATCTCCGCCTACATCCCGACCAACTTGATCTCGATCACCGACGGCCAGATCTATCTATCGCCCTCCTTGTTCGAGCTGGGCGTCCTGCCTGCGGTCGATGTGGGCAAGTCGGTGTCGCGGGTCGGCGGCAAGGCCCAGCACGCCGCATATCGCGCCGTGGCAGGCGATCTGAAGCTCGCCTACGCCCAATTCGAGGAGCTCGAGACCTTCGCCCGGTTCGGCGCCCGGCTGGATGACGACACCCGCAAGACGATCGAACACGGGCGACGTATCCGCGCCTGCCTTAAGCAGGGCGAAGCCGCCCCGGTGGCGGAGGCCGCACAGATCACCGTCCTGTTGGCGCTGACCGCGGACCTGTTCGACCCGGTGCCGCTGGAGCGGATGACGGCGGCCGAACAGGCCGTCCAGGTCGCGGCAGAGCAAATCCCGGCCGAGGTGCGCGCCCGCTTCGAGAGCGCCGGCAAACTGAGCGACGAGGACCGCAAGACGATCGTCGAGATCGCCCGCCAAGCCCTCGATCCGTTCCATCCCAAGGTGGAGACCAAGACCAAACCCGGTGAGGCCGCGGGTGCAGGCGAGGCGGGTTCCGGCTCTGCGAAGAGCGAGGCGAATGCATGAGCGACACCGCCGAAAGCCTGCGCCGAAAGATCGGCAGCGCCGGCGAGCTCCAGTCCGTGGTCCGCACCATGAAGGCCCTGGCGGCCTCGAGCGTCGGGCAATACGAAAAGTCCGTGCTCGCGCTGGCCGACTACTACCGCACCGTTGAGCTGGGACTAGGCGCTTGCTTGAGGGCGGGCGAGCTGGAGGGGCCGATCATGAAACCCGGGCCGTTTGGGCGCCCGGAAGCGACCAACGCCATCGTGTTCGGATCTGATCAGGGACTGGTTGGGCAATTCAACGATCTGGTGGTCGACTATGCGATCAAGGCGCTCGCGGACCTGCCCGGCCTGCCCCAGGTTTGGGCCGTTGGCGAGCGAGTCCATGCGCGCCTCGCGGACGCGGGCGTGGAACTACTCGGCCTCTTCATCGTGCCAAACTCGATCCAGGCCATCACGTCCTTGGTCGGGCGAATTCAGGTTGCCAGCGAAACACAACGGGCAGCGACTGGGAGCGCGAACCTTTGGGTGTTCCATAACCGTCCGCAGTCTGGAGCGCTCTACGCGTCGGTCGGCCAGCGGCTGCTGCCGCTCGATCGTCAATGGAGTCAGCGCCTTGCCGACGCCCCTTGGCCAACCTCGAGCTTCGCCGAAGTGGTGGGCGGCCGAGATGCGACCCTGCACGCGCTCATCCGCGAGTACCTCTTCATCTCGCTGTTCCGCGCCTGCGCCGAATCCCTTGCCAGCGAAAACGCCAGCCGCCTCGCGGCGATGCAGCGGGCCGACAAGAACATCAACGACCTGCTGGAACAGCTCCAAGCCACCTCCAACCAGCTGCGTCAGAGCGGCATCGACGAAGAACTGTTCGACGTCATCTCAGGGTTTGAGGCGCTCGGCGGGTCGCAGCGGCAATCCTCTGGAGCGCGTCCATGAAAATCCACACCAAGCTATTCCGGGTCGCCGATGATGAAGACGTCGACCTGACGAAATGGCCGACCAAAATCGATCCCGTCTACAAGTCGAAGGCGAACTACAAGAAGCACCTCGCGAGCCACGTCGATCTGCTCAGCGACCAGCAGCAGCTTCTTTATGCGTCGAACCGACACGCCATCCTGGTGATCTTTCAGGCCATGGACGCGGCCGGGAAGGACGGCGC
>JAYVYH010000214.1:0-7545 GCA_043784385.1 Caulobacteraceae bacterium
TCGGCAAGAGGGCCTCGCCGACTACAAGGCCTGGATAGTGGCCGGACCGGCCTGCTCGGCGCCGGCAAAGCCCGGGTTCGACGTGGCCGCCGGCGACCACGGCCAGGACATGGTCCTCGACGGCGTGAAGTTCAGCCGCGCCCACGGGGCCGTGCGGTGCACCGACATCAACGAAGATGGCGGCCGCGGCCAGGGGACGTTCCCGGTCTGCCAGTTCGACCGTCCGGGCATGATCTCGGTCACTACCCGCAAAGGGACCAGCTGGTTCTGGGCGGGCTTCATCAGTCCCGCCACGATCTCGGTCCAGCACGACGTGCCCAGTTGCGTGATCGGCGCCTCCCGAGATTTCGGCCACACCTTGATCTACGACCGGCCGCCGAAATAGCGCGATCTCAGGCGGTGAGGTGGCGAACGATTGTCCAGATACGGAGATAGGAGCGAATGACTAAGCAATCCGAAGCCTGCGGAGCAACAGCCGCCGCGAATGCCCTGGGGTCGTTTCCCCGGCCCGGCGTGGCGGTCGTTTTCGGTGCGAATGGCGGTATTGGGCGGGCATTGGTCGAAGCCATCCGGGTCTCGGAAAGATTCGACCACGTGGTCGCGTTGGGCCGAAGCACTTCGCCAGCCATCGACCTGCTGGACGAGGCCAGTCTCGAAGCCGGCGCGGTGTTCGCCGCCAGCCTGGGTGAGCTTCGCTTGGTGATCGATGCCACGGGATTCCTGCACGATGATGGCCAAGGCCCGGAAAAGAACTGGCGGCAAATCGATGCGGCCAGGCTCGCCCGATCCTTCGCGCTGAATGCGATTGGACCCGCGCTGATCATGAAGCATGTGCTGCCGCGGTTACCGCGGTCGGGCAAGGCGGTGTTCGCGACTCTGTCCGCCCGGGTGGGAAGCATCGGCGACAATCGGTTGGGCGGTTGGTATGCCTACCGGGCGTCCAAAGCCGCTCTCAATCAACTCGTGCGGACCGCGGCCGTTGAACTGGCCCGTCGATCTCCCGCCGCGCTGTGCATCGCCCTGCATCCGGGGACAGTGGCCACGGCCCTATCCGCGCCTTTCATGGCGACGGGGTTGGAGGTCCATTCACCCTCGGCGGCGGCCCGCCATCTACTGGCCGTCGTCGATCAACTCGCCGCGGACGCCAACGGCGGGTTCTTCGATTGGCGCGGTCAGCCCGTACCCTGGTGATCCCATGGCCCGGATGCGTCGCAAGGCAGATCTGCCGACAAAAACATGCGTCGTCTGCGGCCGGCCTTTCGCCTGGCGCAAAAAATGGGCCCGCGATTGGGAGGCTGTGAAGCATTGCTCCGACCGCTGTCGCGACGCGGCGCATCGACCCGTTTCCAAGCAAGCTCTATAAGATTTGCTTGGAATCCAAAGTCTCCACAGACTTTAGGTCACAAGCCGCCGCAATGGGCGAGCTTTCGGATTGCATAAACCGCAGCCCACCGAGCGCGAGATCGACGGAGAACGCGCGGCCGATCGCCACCACGCCGATGCGCCGCAACCGACACGTATCGAGCGGAACATCGGTGCGGTGGGGAACGAAGTGGTCGAACGGCAGATGCACTGTCCGCCAATCGGCGTGGGCCGTGAAAGTCTGGCGATAAGACTGCCACGGCCTGGTCAGGGCATCGGTCCGCAGATGAACGCCGTAAGTCTCGCCATCGCCGAATACGTCCAGTTCGATGCCGCTCCAGGCGCTGGCGTCGATGACTCCGCCATCCGGCGAGAGATCGAGGGCGATCTGAACAAAGCCGCCATTGTTATCCAGGCTGACGTCGCCACGCATGTGGATCGCGGCCCGGCCGGCGATCACGTCGCGGGTCATGGCGCCTTTGGAGACGCCTCCCATGACCTGGTCGGTGAGCAGCCGCCATTGGCCACCCGTCGCGGCAATGGGCGGTTCGCGGCTCAGGTCGTCGATAACGGCTGAAGTCAACAACAATCCTCCGACCGATTTATACGATCGCGCCAAGCATCAGGGTCGCGACCACCACGCAGGTCAGAGGAATACGCAGCTTGGGATACCACGGCGGAGCCTGACCCATTCGGGTCGCCCTAATATCGATCCAAAGCATCGCGGCGATCGCCAGGGCCAGGACGAACAGCCCGGGCCTCTCCGGGACCAGCAGGGCGCCCCATCCCACCAGTGAGGGAATGACGCTCAAGGTCAGCCTGGCGCCCAGTTTCCCATTGTCCCGGCCGCCATGCGATCCGATCGCCAGACCCCAATGAATACCGCCGAGAAACGACAATATCGTCGCGCCGTAGGCCACAAGCGCATGGGCGACGAACATCCGCGGCGCCCCGGTCAGGAACGACATCGCCCCGGCGAGACCGATAAACGGCGCGGCGCCGACCCCGCCCAGCCATCCCGCGCTCGCGGGAACTGTCGTTTCCCTAGCTTCCATAGCCGCCGTTCTATCCTCGATCGACATCCGTTAGGACCGCATTCCGACCGCTGTTGATAGGCGCGAACATTTCAAAATCCAACGTCACGGCGCTCAATGTCTCCCGGCCATTCCACATCAAGCTTCTCGTCACCAGGACCGGCTTCAGTCTCTAGCCATGCACTTGGGTCGGGCGTCCCAAGACCCAGGCGGAGAGGTCGGCGATGGTTTCGAATCCGAGGCTTGCATAGAGCGGCCGGCCGGCCTCGGCGGCGGTCAGGTAGAAGCGCTCCACGCCTCGGCTCCGATAGTCGTCCATCACCTGAGTGAGCAGGGCGCGGCCCATGCCCTTGCGTTGGTGCTTCGGCGGCGTGGCCATGAGCGAGATCCCCGCCGTGTTTCCGGTGGGCGTCACGGAGACGGCGCTCATCGGTCCGTCGTCGGCCCAGGCGATATAGGTCTCCACGCCAGCGGTCTCGGTGAGCCCCACATCGATGCACCTGGCGACGGCGTCGCGCGGCACATCGAAGGCGGAGGCGACGAGATCGCCGGCGATGCCGACCAGCTCGGGGCCAAGCGCGCGGGTGATCTTCGTGGGACGGCTCGGCCGAACGGGAGTCCCGGCACGCAGCACCATGAGCGGCGCCGTGCCCGCGGCCGTCAGGCCCAGCCGCGTCGCGACCGGCGCCAGGGCCTGCGCCACCTGGGGGCTGATCATGACCAACAGCGGTAGCCCTCGCTCTTTCGCCCGCGCCACCGATCGGGTGAGGAAGCCCTCGGCGTCGGGGTCGGCGCCCAGGGTCAGCATATTGAAGTCGGCCAGGGGTTCGCCGGTCAGGCCCAAGATGCAGTTCCGCGTCAAATACAGTTCGACCCCGGGCACATCGCCCATCTGAACGACGAGCGCGCGCACGCAGAGCCGGATCAGTTCTTCGGTCTCATCCATGGGCCTCGCCCCCATACTCGGCACTGGTTCGAGCTTGGCTGAAGCTAAACCCTCGGCGTTGTGAATACACAACCTATGCGCGGTGGCGCTCGCTCCACGCCTTGGCCTCGGGGCCTACACCTAGGTTAGGAAATTGGCGCACGTTGGGGATTGCAGCCGATCATTCGTGCGCATAAATACACATATGGACAGCCGTGAGGTGATCCGCCTGTTGCTGGCGGCAGGTTGGGTTGAAGTGGCCCAAAAAGGCTCCCACAAGCAATTTCGCCACCCCGTAAATCCAGGGCGGGTGACCGTGGCCCACCCGAAGAAGGACATACCGAGTGGAACCCTGCGTTCGATGGAAAAACAATCCGGCCTGAGGCTAAGCCCATGACGACGAACCGCTATATCGCCCTGATCCACAAGGAGCCCGAAAGCGACTACGGGGTCTCGTTTCCGGATTTCCCCGGATGCGTGACCGCCGGCGCCGATTTGGATGAGGCGCGTGGCATGGCCGAGGAAGCGCTGGCCTTCCATATCGAAGGGATGACCGAGGATGGCGCGACCATTCCCGAGCCATCGACCTTGGAGACGGTAATGTCGAATCCAGTAAACCGCGACGGCGTGGCGATCCTGATCGCCGGACCCGCGCCGTCGGTCAGAACCGTGCGCGTGAACATCACGCTGCCGGAAGACGTGCTCAAGGACATCGATGTCTACGCCCGATCGCATGGGTTCACCCGGTCTGGTTTTCTCGCCACGGCGGCCCGGCGCGCGATCGGCCGTTGAGCGCCATGAAACAAACCTACCGGGGGTCGTGCCACTTTGGCCGGGTTCGGTTCGAGGTCGATGCCTAGCTTGACCATGTCCGGGTCTGCGACTGTTCGATCTGCCGCAAGCGCGGGGCGCTGATCCACCGGGTTCCGCCCGACTGCCTGCGAATTCTCACCCCGATCGATGATCTACTACTCTCCACATTCCACACTCATGTCGCGCGGGATTATTTCTGTCCCACCTGCGGCATCCTTCCGTTCCGCCGTCGACGCACCGCCGAGGACATCTGGGGCGTAAACGTCCGCTGCCTCGACGGCGTCGACCTGGACGCCATACCGATCAAGCGTGTGTTCGGCAGTCGGCTGTCTTGAGGGGAGCCTCCATGGCCGGAAGGGGATCGCTGGTCGCCTAGCGTATCGGTCGCAGAACGCTGACAACGTCGGCAGCCAAGTGATCGGTGGCGCCGTCCATGAAATATCAGGACCTGAAGATACGAGACATCGGGAGGATGGCGATCTTCGCTGAGGGTATTGTTCTTCTGGTGGTCGTCGGCTTATCTGCCAGAGTCGAGCTAGATACCTTGATGCACGGTCGCTATCTCGCGCTGTTGACGGGCATCGCCATAGTCTGTCCCATGGCTTTGGCGATTTGTGTCTACTACCTTTTTTCATCGCCTGAGCAGAATGCGCGCTTCATCAAATGGGCGGAACGCCATCGCTGGGGACGCCCTCCGCTCGACTTCGATTGGACGCTGCTCGACCCGTCCGACCCGAACTACAAGGTCCCCACCTTTCGTTACCTCATTGCCAAATGGGTGCGGAGCAAGGGCGGTTGACCACCCATCTTGCGCTCTCAGAGAGTCCGCTTCTCGCCCGGTTTCCAGATGCCCGCTGGCCGCGTCGCCGCTCTCCGCCCGTAGCTTCGCAACCTAGGCGCAGCGGCGCTCGCTCCAGACCCTGGCCTCCGGCAGGTCGGCCCAGCCGAAGGCGTGGTCGCTAGGACCATGGGCGCAATAGTGGTCGAGGGCCGCCTTGGCTTCCTCCAGAGAGGGGATATGCCCGGGTTCGACCCACCAGAGCACGAACATCGGCCGGTCCGGCGCCTCGAAGAAATCGTGCTTGCGGGCATAGATGTTGCGGTGGACGGTCTGGAACACGAACCGTCCGAGCGCTTCTGGGCTCTCCCACACTGACATGTTGACGTTGATGGTCGGGTCGCCGGGCCAGTGCAGGGCAATGGCGCTGTCGCCGGCCTCGTCCTTCAGCCGCCAGGCAAAGCCCGGCATGTGTTCGGCCAGGGCGTTGATACGGGTCAGATTGTCGAAGAACTCGGTCATGCGACGGATTGTCGAGGCCGCCCAGCAGCCGCCCGGTATTCACCTCCGCCAGATGCGGCCGCATATCGCCCTCTCGATTGCACCATGTCCCTAAAGAGCTGCGAGCCGGCGTTTCGCTTCGGTAGCGCCTTGCAGGGCCCCTCGTCGACCAGGCGACAGGGTCAGGGCGGCGTTGAACGCGCCGAGCGCTTCGGTTGGCCTGTTCAACTCCAGGAACAGCTCACCCAGTTGTTCGCGCGCCGGCACGACCGGTCCGGGCGTCAGCGGCAGCTTTTCCAGCGCGTCTTCCTCGTCCGCCGCCGCGATCAGGGTGGTGACGGCAAGGCTGGCGTCGCCCGCCGCGGCGGCGCGCCAACTCTCGGCGGACTTCAGCAAGGCGTCGGCCTGCGCAGTCCAGTACGCATCGCCGGCCGCCCGCAAGGCGTCGCGGCACGCCTCCAACTGGGCGATGTCGCCATCGGCGGCGCCGGGCGCCGAGCCCCGCAGCTTACCCAGAGCCCGGGCCCACCAGACCATCGCGGCGACCTGGGGGGGCGATGCGGGCAGAGGCGACAGCCCCGCTGCGGCGGCCCAGTCCCGGCTCTCGACGGCCAGCCGCACCGGCATGGCGTTGCCGGCATAGCCGATCTTGAAGCCGCCCGCCGCCAGGGCGCCCATGTCCCGCAGGCTGGCCACCACCTGTGCCGCGTCGGCGGTGCGGCCCCGCTGCAGATAGGCATAGGTCAGGTAGTCCATGGCGTGCAGTTCTTCGCCGACATCACCCTGGGCCTGGGCGGCGGCGCGGGCGGCGAGGTTCGAGGCGATCGAATCGTCCCACAGGCCCAGGCGCGTGAAGATGTGCGACGGCATGTGCAGGGCGTGCGGCGCCGCGGGCGCGATCCCGGCGTAGGCGCGCGCCGCGGGCAGGCCGCGACTGGCGAGTTCGGCGCTGTCATAGGCGTGGATCAGGTAGTGCGGCACGCCGGGGTGCTGGGGTTGTCGCTTCCAGATCGGCTCCAGGATGTCCGCCGCGTGCTTCTGCCGCTCATGCTTGCGGTCGGCCGGCGACGCGGAGGCCACCAGCGACAGGGCGTAAAACACCTGGGCCTCGTCGTCGCCGGGGTTGTCCCGCGCGACCACCGCCATGGCGTCGGAATAGCGCAAGGCGCGCGTGGCGGGCGGGGTGTGGTCCGCATCGGCGTAGTAGACGCCGAGCGCGGCGATGAAGGCCCGCTCGCGTGGCGTTCCGGCGGCCAGGGCGGCGGCCTTGCCGACTTCCGCCAATCCCGCGGCCAGGGCGGCCCCGGCGGGCGGGTCCCAAAGCTGATGATAGTGGGTCATGGCGCGACCCCAATGGGCGATGGCGCACGCTGGATCGCGCGCGGCGACGTCGGCAAAGCCCTGGTCAGCCACGTCGTAGGCGAAGGAATGCAGCAGGGCGACCGCCCGGTCGAAGGCCCCCCCCACCGCCGGCGCGCAGCTGTTGGCGAAATGGACGACCCCGAGTCGCTCCGGCGCGGGGTGATTGTGATGTTCCTCCTGCGCGGCGGCTGGCGCGGCCAGCAGGACGCCGATCGCCATGGCGGTCATCAACTTCGACATTGCCGGCTCCCACATCACGTTACGCCGTGGAACATAGCCACCCCCGCGCGCGGATTGAAACCCAGTTCACCACGGAACCGTGTGCCCCTCGCGGTTGAGATATTGCAGACTGGGTCTGCCCTTTTGGGCCGGCAGCACATCGACGGCCATTCGGAATGGCCTCCTCGACACTGAACGTCGCGCCCGGTCCACCCAGGTCGGTGCGTAAAGTGGGACGCGCGCCCTTTCACCCCGGGGCGTCACCACGCGCGCGCGACAATTGCGCGGAAGATGCATGTCCGTGCTGTTATCGCCACCGGGAGCGGGAGCGGGGGCAGGCCGATTGGGGGGTCCGGCGGCCATGTGTTAGGTTGTACACAATCCCAAGCCTGGAGCGTTCGCCTTGCCCGCCAGCACGACCATAACCATTCGCCTGGCGACCGAGGTCAAGGCGCGGCTGGAACAACTGGCGTTGGACACACGCCGAAGCCGCTCATTCCTGGCCGCTGAAGCGGTGCACGACTATCTGGATCGCGAGCAGGCGATCATCG
>JAYVYH010000215.1:0-8360 GCA_043784385.1 Caulobacteraceae bacterium
CGCTCGCCAATCCGGACCAGCTCGACGCCGCGGCCCGCGTAAAACGACCGCAGCGTTTCCAGCCCGGCGGTGATGTCGACGCCGGACGGAAGCCGATCAGCGAGATCGCTGTCGCTCAAGGGCTCAGCGGCCGCAAACAGCAGCGCCTCGATCATCCGCGCGACGCCGCCAGATTCGCTCCCAGCCTCGCTCATTGAACGCGTGCGGCCGACCGCAGATAGATTTCGGCGAATGGCGCGAGCTGCCGCGCCTCGATCTCGCCTTCCCGCACCAGCTCGAGCCCCGCCGAGAGAGTGGAGGCGATATAGGAGGCGCGCGAGGGTCCATCGCCCGAGTGGCTCTCGGGCGCGACGCGCGTCAGAGGCATCCAGGCCGTCATCTGGGGCAACAGCGAGCGCAGACGGTCGCGCGCATCATCCAGCCGGTAGGATTCCATTGCCTTGGGCCGATAGGCGCGATCGCCGTCACGAGCCCGAGGTTGAAGATAGGCGGCCATCAGGCCGCGAAGGTCGCCGTCCATGCGTCGATGGGAAATGATCGAAATCGCCTCCGGATCGCCGCGCGGGAACACGGCGCACCGCAGGATCGGACCCGATTTCAGCGCCTCGGAGGCTCGGCGCATGGCGTCGAGCTTGGCTATCCGGAACGCAAGTTGCGCCGCCACCGCCTCTGCCGGCGGCGCCTCTTCCGCTGGACGTTCGGCCCGGGGCAGCAGCAAACGCGACTTCAGGAACGCCAGCCAGGCAGCCATGACCAGATAGTCCGCGGCGAGCGAAAACCGCATCCTGCGGGCTTCGCGCACGAATGCCAGATACTGGTCGGCCAGCTTGCTGATCGAGAGCTTCAGCAGATCCACCTTCTGGTTGCGCGCCAGCGCCAGCAACAAGTCGAGCGGCCCCTCATAGCCATCAATGTCGACGACCAGGGCCTCGCCGTCGTCGGCCGCCGTGGTAGCGGCTTCGAAGTCTAGCGTTGGTTGAGGCATGGCGTTCATGCCGGCGACAAATCCGCGAGCATGGCGTCGAACGTGGCCATCGCCTCGATCCGATCCCAGGGTTCCGGCTTGGCGAGCCGCGAGATAGCGGCGTCGGCACGGGTCTGAGCTAGCGCCGTCAGAGACGTGGCGCCCGCCGCCACCGCCCTCATTTCGGCTAGGTCGCCGTTACAATGAAGAGCGATATCGCACCCGGCGGTGAGCGCCGACCGCGTTAGGTCGGTCAGTGTTCCGTCCAGCGCCTTCATGGATAGGTCGTCGCTGAGCAGCAGTCCGTCGAAACCGATCGCCCCCCGGATGATTTCGGCGATCACGCGGCTGGAGGTGGTGCACGGCGAACCGGCATCCAGAGCCTGATAGACGACGTGGGCGGTCATCGCGATCGGCATATCGGCCAGCGCCCGAAACGGCGCGAAATCCCAGGCCTCAAGATCGGCCAGGCCGGCCTCGACGATCGGTAGGTGCAGATGACTGTCGACCCGCGCCCGCCCGTGACCGGGGATATGTTTGATGACCGGCAGGACGCCCCCCGCCATCAGACCCTCGGCCATGACTCGAGCTAGCGCGGCCACTTCCGCCGGCGTCTCGCCGAACGCCCTGTCGCCGATCACATCGTGGGCGCCAACCACCGGTACATCCAGGACCGGCGCACAGTCGATATTGATCCCCAGCGCGATCAAGTCGTCGGCGATTAAACGCCCAGCAATGCGAACCAGATCGCGCCGACGGCAATCGTCCATGGCCATCGCGCCATAGGTTCTCGCCGGCGGATAGCGGCGCCAGTGAGGTGGTCCCAGGCGCTGGACCCGACCTCCCTCCTGGTCGATCATCACCGGCGCGTCGGGACGGTCGGCGGCGGCCCGCAAGGCCTCGGTCAGGGCGCGAAGCTGATCGGGACTCTCGACGTTGCGACGAAACAGGATGAAACCCCAAGGCCGCACATCCCGATAGAAAGCCACCTCCTCGGCAGAGAGGGTGGTTGCGGCGCATCCAAGGACGCAGGCGAGGGTCAACGGACGAAGCAACTCCCGCCGGCCGACTTAAGCCGATCACAAAGCGCCACGGCCTGGTCACGCGTGGCGAAGCCGGTGATCGAGGTGCGGTAGAGCGTCGCCCCATTCTTGGTCAGGGGAACGACCCGCTTTCCCTTGCCCGCCATGGGGCCTGGCGCGACGGCGGCGGCCTTGCTCCATTCCTTGTCCGCCAGACTCTCGGAGGAAAAGGCGCCGATCTGAACCAGGACCGGGCCGCTGGTTTCGGCGGCCACTTTCGGTGGCTTCGGCGCCTTGGTCTTGGCGGCGTCGGCGATCAGGGCGTCGATGGCGTCGGGCTTCGCGTCCGCCTTTTCGGGGGTCTTGGCGGCGGCGCGCAGCGCGGGAGCTTTGGCGGCGGTGGCCGCGCTGGGCGGCGGTGGAGGTGGCGGCAGGGCCGACGGAAAGCCCTTCGGATAGGCGGCCGGCGGCGGGGCCTGGGTCAGGGGTTGCTCCGGCGGCGGCGCCAGGATGGGCGTCGCCGCGCCGGCGTTGGGATCATCTTTGGAAATGGAAAGGCCGGCGCTGGGATCGGGATTTCGCGTTTGGGGCGGCGGCGGAGCCCGCACATCGCTCAAAGGCGCTCCTAGCGGTTCTGGCGCGTCGCTCGGCGACCTCGCGCCGGCTCTATACATATAAAATACCGCGCCCCCGACCAGCAGCAACAGCAGAACGCTGACGATCAGGGTGACGGGCGCGGGTCCGCGGGGGCGGCCCTGGCGGCGGCTATCCATGGTCAAGGGCGGTTCTTGAGATTCGTAGCGACGATCGGGGTCGACCATATAAGCTCCAGCGACGGGGTCCGCCCCTTCCCCTCAGTCCGGACGAATCACTCCAGCAGCACTCTAGCGGAGCCGAGCCCGCAACAGAACCGGCCCGTCCGGGAGGGACGTCTCAGGTCCAGGCGTCGAGTTGGAACAGGCGCCGATGCTCCTCGATCGCATAGCGGTCGGTCATCCCGGCGATGTAGTCGCATATCACCCGGGCCTTGCCGCTCTCGTCCATCGGTTGCAGCCGGGCGTGCCACTCGGCTGGCAGCACGTCGGGCTCGGCCAGGAACAGGGCGAACATCTGCGCCAGTATCCGCCGGGCTTGGCTGCGGCTGCGGTTGACCCGCCAGTGGTGGTACATGCGCTGATGGAGGAAAGCTCGCAGGTGACTGAGATCTTCTGCCACCTCCGGTGAAAACGCCACCAGAGCCGAACCCAGATTTCTGACATCGGCCGGAGACGTCACGCCAGACGCCCGCGCACGACGCAGGGTCTCGGCCAGCACATCATTAACCATCACGCCGATCAGCCGGCGGACCATTTCCATGCGCGTCAGCCGATCCTCGAGACCCGGATAGTCCAGCCTGACACCCGTCAGAACCGGCCCGACCAGCGGCACGTCGATCAGTTCTTCCAGTCGGAAAAGCCCAGCCTGAAGCCCGTCGTCGACGTCGTGGTTGTTGTAGGCCACGTCATCCGCCAGAGCCGCCACCTGGGCCTCGGCCGACGCCCAGGTGGCCAGACCCAGATCCAAATCTTGATCATAGTCGATGATCGACTTCCACACCGGGCGGCCGAGCAGACCAGTGACCGGGCCGTTGTGTTTTACGATTCCCTCGATGGTCTCCCAGGTCAGATTCAGACCACTGAAATTCGGATATTGCCGCTCAAGCTCGGTCAGAACCCTGAAGGTCTGGACGTTGTGATCAAAGCCACCGAACGGCGCCATCTGCCGCTCGAGCTCGTCCTCGCCGGCGTGACCAAACGGCGGGTGTCCAAGATCGTGGCCAAGCGCGATGGTTTCCGCGAGATCGGCGTCCAGGCGCAGGGCCGTGGCGATCGAGCGAGCAATCTGCGCGACTTCCAGGGAGTGGGTCAGGCGGGTTCGGTAGTGGTCACCCTCGTGCGCTACGAACACCTGGGTCTTTTCCTTCAGGCGCCGAAACGCCGAAGCGTGGATGATCCGGTCCCGGTCCCGGGCGAAAGGCGTTCGGGTGGCGCTGGGCGCTTCGGGGTAGTGGCGGCCACGCGAGGCCCCCGGGTTCTCGGCCCAGGCCACTCTCTGGAGATCGATGGTCATGACCGTCCCAATATCGATCGCCCCTTTGCGAAGCGCGCCGGAGACCCTCATATAGCTAAGGAGAGGAATTTGCATGACGATGGAATTCGAGATCTCCACCCGCGCCGCGCCGCCACCCGCGCTGACGCTGTCCCAGTCGGCGGCTGGGCGACTGAATGCGCTCGCCAAGGCCGAGGGCCGTCCTCTGATGTTGCGGGTCGCCGTCGATGGTGGGGGATGTTCGGGATTCCAATACCGGTTCGACCTCGTGGAAAAAGCGGAGGCAGACGACCTGAAGGTTGAATGTGACGGCGCCGCCGCGGTGATCGACTCGGTCTCGCTCGACCTTCTCAGAGGGTCGGTGATCGATTTCGCCGACGAACTGGCAGCCGCCGAATTCCGGGTGCGCAATCCCAACGCCAAGTCCAGCTGCGGCTGTGGCGTTAGCTTCTCGATTTGACTGAACCACGGGGGCGAGCGATGCGGATCGCCACATGGAACGTGAATTCGGTCAACGCGCGCCTGCCGAGCGTGCTCGGCTGGTTCGAGGAGGCGGCGCCCGATGTCGCCTGCCTGCAGGAAATCAAATGCGTCAACGAGAAGTTCCCGACCGAGGCGTTCGAGCGGCTGGGCTACAACGTCGTCGTCCACGGCCAGAAGACCTATAATGGCGTGGCGCTGCTATCCAAGACACCTTTGGAAGACGTTCGCAAAGGTCTCCCCGGCGATGAAGCGGACGAGCAGGCGCGCTATATCGAGGCGGTTGTCTCGGGACCCCGGCCTGTGCGGGTGGCGGGGATCTATCTTCCCAACGGCAATCCGGCCACGAGCGAGAAGTTCGCCTATAAGCTCAGTTGGATGGCGAGGCTCAACGCCCACGCGCGGGGATTGTTGAGCCTCGAAGAACCCCTGGTGATCGCCGGCGACTACAATGTCATCCCCGAGCCGGCGGACGTCTACGATCCGGCGGCGTGGGTCGGCGACGCCCTCTATCGGGCCGAGAGCCGCGCGGCGTTTCGATCCCTGAAGTGGTTGGGCCTGACCGACGCCTATATGGCGGCCGACGGGTCGCCGGGGGGTTACACCTTCTGGGACTATCAGGCCGGCGCCTGGCCGCGCGACCATGGCATCCGGATCGACCACCTGCTGCTGTCGTCGAGCGCGGCGGACAGTCTGGCGGGCGTCACCATCTATCGCGACGTCCGCGCGCGGGAGAAACCCTCAGACCATGTGCCTGTGGTAGCCGAGCTCGACTTCCCCGCTTAATTTAGCTGAGGGCGAAATCCATCCCCGCCTGGGCGTGGATCCCGGTGGTGTCGAACACCGGAACGGTGAAGTCGCCCGCCTCCACCAGCAAACCGAATTCGGTACAGCCGAGGATCACGGCGTCGGCGCCATCTTCCTCGATGGCGGTCTTAGCGATGGCGATCACCTCGGCCCGGGAGGCCGGCTCGAATAGGCCCCGCACCAGTTCGTCGAAGATGATCGCGTGCAGCCGCTCCCGCGCCGGCGCGGGCGGGACCAGCGGTTGGAGACCGGCTTCGACGAGCCGGTCGAGATAGAAGGCCTTCTCCATGGTGAACCGGGTCGCCAGCAGCAGCGGCCGCCGCGCGCCCGCCGCGCGCAGCGTCTCGGCGGTGGCATCAGCGACGTGCAGCAGAGGTATCCGTACTGCGGCCCCCACCTGCGGCGCCATAAGATGCATGGTGTTGGCGCAGATCAGAATCGCCTCGGCGCCCGCGCCCTCCAGGGCCTTCGCCGCCTGGACCAGCACTTCGGTCGCGCCCGCCCAATCTCCGGCCGCCTGCATCGCGGCGATCGGTGCGAAGTCGGCTGACCAGATCAGCAGCTTGGCCGAATGCTGGCCGCCGAGGCGCTCGCGAGCCAGACGATTCAGGCTCTGGTAGTAGCTGGTGGTGCTTTCCCAGCTCATGCCGCCCAGTAGGCCCAGTGTTTTCATCGCCCGATCCGACGCCTCGGCTCAGAGGTCGGCATAAACGTGTCGCTCACCACGCTGGCCTGGATGGGTCACGGCGCCGAGGTGGGCCGGTCCGACGCCCTGGGCGAACTTCCAGAGTGCGCCAGAGCCATAGGCCGTTTCGCGCGGCGCCCAATGCCGCTTGCGGTTCTCCAGTTCGATCGGATTGACCTCAAGCTCGATGGTGCCGGCGTCCGCATCGATGGCGATGATATCGCCGTCCTTGACCAAGCCGATCGGCCCGCCCTCCTGAGCCTCTGGACCGACGTGGCCAACGCATAGGCCACGCGTGGCGCCCGAGAACCGGCCATCGGTGATCAGCGCCACCTTGTCGCCCCGGCCCTGGCCGGACAGGGCCGCCGTGGTGGACAGCATCTCGCGCATTCCCGGTCCGCCCTTGGGTCCCTCATAGCGGATCACCAGCACATCGCCGTCGTGGTAGTCGCCTCGTTCGACAGCGGCGAAACAGGCCTCCTCCCCATCGAAGACCCGCGCCGGACCGCGGTGACTGCGGTGCGATGTCATGCCAGCCACCTTGACGATAGCGCCGTCGGGGGCCAGCGATCCCCAAAGGCCGACCACCCCACCGGTTGGGGACAGCGGGTTGGAGACCGGTCGGATCACATCCTGGTCATCACGCCATGTCACCTCCGCCAAATTCTCCGCCAGAGTCTTGCCCGTGACAGTCATGCAATCGCCGTGCAGGAAACCGCCTTCCAGCAGGGTCTTAAGCAGCACGGGAACGCCGCCCGCCTCACCCATGTCCTTGGCCACATAGCGACCACCCGGCTTCAGATCGGCCAGATAGGGGGTGCGGCGCATGATCTCGGCCACGTCCCGGAGGGTGAACTCGATCCCGCATTCGTGGGCCATAGCCGGCAGATGCAGGCCACCGTTGGTCGACCCGCCGGTCGCAGCGATCACCACCGCTGCGTTCTCAAAGGCCTGACGCGTGCAGATGTCGCGCGGCCGGATATTGGCTTCGATCAGCCGGACCACGGCTTCACCCGAGGCGATGGCATATTGGTCGCGGCGCTCGTAAGGGGCAGGTAAGGCAGAGGACAGCGGTAGCGCCAGGCCGATCGCCTCGGACACACACGCCATAGTGTTGGCGGTGAACTGGCCGCCGCAAGCCCCCTCGCCGGGACAAGCGCGACGTTCAAGCTCGGTCAGGTCCTCTATGGACAATTTTCCCGCCGAGTGCTGGCCGACTCCTTCGAAAACGTCCGCCACCGTTACGTCCCGGTCCCGCCAGCGCCCAGGCATGATCGAACCGCCATAGAGAAACACCGACGGAACATTGAGCCGCAACATGGCCATCATCATACCGGGCAGGCTCTTGTCGCACCCGGCGACACCTACAAGGGCGTCATAACCGTGGCCGCGCATCGTCAATTCCACCGAGTCGGCAATCACTTCCCGGCTGACCAGACTTGAGCGCATGCCTTCATGCCCCATGGCGATGCCGTCGGTGACCGTGATTGTGCAGAATTCCCGCGGCGTAGCCCCGGCCGCCTTTACGCCCTGGCTGACAGCGTGCGCCTGGCGCATCAGGGCGGTATTGCACGGCGCCGCCTCGTTCCAGCATGAGGCCACGCCGACGAACGGTTGAGCGATTTCCCGCGTCCCAAGCCCCATGGCGTAATAATAGGAGCGGTGCGGCGCGCGCGCCGGTCCCTCGGTCACATGCCGACTGGGCAGCCTGGATTTGTCCCACGTGCCATCGGGTTTCTTGGTCATGTCGTGTTCCCGGTTTAGAGGTGCGCTTCCCTAACCGAGCGTCGGGCTCGGTGCAAAGTGGCTTGTTCGGAGTTACCCTATGCGTCTTGACGCCGTTTCCATCGGAATCGACCCGCCCAACGAAGTCAATGTGGTGATCGAGGTGCCGATCGGCGGCGAGCCGATCAAATATGAGCTGGACAAGCCGTCCGGCGCCCTGATCGTCGATCGCTTTCTTTACACTGCCATGCGCTACCCCGGAAACTATGGGTTCATTCCGCACACGCTGTCGGGTGACGGGGATCCATGCGACGTCATAGTGGCCAACACCAGGGCGATCGTGCCCGGCGCCATCATGAGTTGCCGCATCGTCGGCGTGCTGATGATGGAGGACGAAGCTGGGGGAGACGAAAAGCTAATCGCGGTGCCTGGCCCCAAACTGACCCAGCGCTATGACCGGGTAAATGACTATACAGATCTGCCCTTGAGCACTCTCCAACAGATCGAACACTTCTTTGCGCACTACAAAGATCTGGAGCCAAATAAATGGGTAAAAATAATTCGTTGGGGCAATGCCGGCGAAGCCCGG
>JAYVYH010000216.1:0-2769 GCA_043784385.1 Caulobacteraceae bacterium
ACCTCGGTCTGTTCCATCGCCAAGGCGTCCTGGAGGATCGTGAATGCGAATGATCGGCGGTCAGTCATTTCTAGCCCTCGGCCATGAACAGTTGTTGGAGTTGGAGCGTCTGGACGCGGGCTAGGCGTTCCGGGTCGATGGCGGGGATGGGGGAGGGCATCAGTCGTCCCCTTCCAGAAGAACGACGGGATGCAGGTTGCTGTCGGTCATGATCAGAAGTTCCAGGGCTGGGCGCCGCGCGCCGTGGCGATCCGGCGAGCCTGCCGCTTGTCAGCGACTTCCACGATCTCGGCGGTGTGGCGGCGGCCGTTGACGATGTAGTTGAGCGTCAAGAGCGGCGAGCGCGTCTTGGACCCCTGGGTAAATTCGGCGGCGAGCGGGAAGGTCATCGTGGCGTTCCTCATCGGTTCGAGTGAGGAGACACTACAGTCTGTGACGTAAGACGCAAGAGAAAAGTCACCGTCTGTGACGTTTTCTGACATGCGAAAGCGCCAGCCGAGTCGCTAGCCTTGTCGGATCAGTGAGTTAGGCGCGGTTTCGCTTGGTAAAGGCGCGCACGACGCCTAGCGCCGCGTCCAGGGCGGCTTCGCGTTCTTCCGCCGGCAGCTGCGCGGCGGCCTGGTTGATCTGCTCAACGCGGTCATCCGCCAGCACGCCTTGGTCGGGGCGTCCCTCGCCAACCGCGAGCCACGTCCAGCTTACCTGAAAGCGGCGGGCGATCCGCTGGATCTCCTCCAGGGGAGGTTGCCGGGCGCCGTCGCCTTCCTCTGCCTCGTATGTGCGATAGGTGCCGGGCCGGACCGCGAGGAAGCGCGCGGCGTCGGTCGGCGTCTTGTGACCCGCCTTCCGGCGAGCCCAGCGCATCCGCTCAGCGAAGTTCTCGGGCCACTCCTGGGTCACGCGACAGGATGTAGCGAAAGCGTGGCGACAGGGTGTGACTTCGTGCTTGCGGAGAAACGTCACAGACTGTAGTGTCCCGTCCTATGTCCATATCGACCGTTCAAATCCTCAATCGCCACAAGGCCCGCGAGATCGCCGACGCAGTTGGCGCGAACGCCGGCACCGTTCGCATGTGGAGGAAGCGCGGCCGAATCCCGCCCGAGCACTGGCAGGCCCTCGCCGCCAAGGGGATCGCGACCCTGGACGAGCTTGCCGCCACGCTGGCGCGTGAGGCGGCCTAAGTGCATTCGCTCGCCGCTCACCCCCGCGAAGCAATCGTGCTGGTCATCCTTGGGATGCTGGTGATCGGCGCGATTGCCGTGCTGATCATGGGCCTGATCGACAGGTTCCGCGAATGACTCAGCCCAGCAGGGTCTGCATGTTGTCCTTGACCCATGCCGCTGCGGCGAGCCGGGCGGCTCTGCGCTCTTTTGATCGGCGTAGCGACGGCGGTTCGGCTTCCCACATCGCGGCCCGCTTTGCGAGGGCGCGCACCATCGACAGTCGCTTGCTTCGGGTTTTTCCGTCCAACGACGCCAACACGACAAGCTCCAACAGCGCGAGTTCCATTGCGCGCACTCCCGGTCACGATACGCCACCCCTGGCCTTGGCATGGGGCACGCAACAACCGTCAGTGTCCAGACTGAATTACACGCACATGGTTACCGGCGGACGGCTGCAACCGTCCTGCCCGGCAGTCGATTCCGAAAGCCCTATTCAAGTACACGCTCGCCAAGCGTTCCACCGCTTGACGCGCCGCCCCCTCGTAGCCCGGCAGAGCGTTAAACGCCCGCCGAGCCGAGGTCCAAGCCGCCATCTGAAATCCTCCGTCGCTCATGTCGCGGCCTCCTCTGGAGCGCCCTCAACATGAGCGTGGTGAGCATGTCGAAATACGGTGGCGTTGGGGGTTTTTCCCCCAAGCTTTTCCCTGGTGATCGGATGGGCGACGCCCTGGCCGACATCTGCCAGGAGCGTTGGCATCTCGGGCGCCGCAAGGCGGTTGCCCGCGAGTGGAACCTATCGGACGAACAGGCCCGCGCCGTGTGCGAGGGGGCCGCGTCCAAGGCGACGCTGGAACTGATCTTCCAACATGATCGAGGTGGCTGGCCCCTGGTGCTTGAAGTGTTCGCCAGGGTGATCGGCGAGGGCCTTGATCAGCACTTGTCCCGCGAAAGAGCAGCCCATGAGAAGCGCGCCGCACGTCTGGCTACGGTTGCCCGCGATCTACGCGCTCTTGGTGATCCAGGGCGTCGCGACGGTGCTGGCGCTGGTGTTCGGCTATCCGGCGAACTGGGCGATCGACGCCGCTGAGTGGGCGTCTGACGCCCGTGCGAACTTGAGGGAGGGAACAGCATGACGCCGCTACTGATCGCCACGACCAACCCAACGCCCGTTATCCTGGCCTGCGTCGGGGTGTCGGCCCTGGTCGGCGTGGCCTGCATGTTGTGGGCGTTCCGTGGGCGAGGCCCTGAACGCCGCGCCGCCGAACTTGCCGCCGTGAACGCGGAGATCGAGGAAGCCATACGCCGCAAGGCTCGCCGCACTCACCTCTACGCCAAGCGTTCGTGGATCGTGAACAAGCAACTGGCGGCTTCAACGGCCCACGGCTGGCGGGGGGCGAGGTAATGCGCCGCTGGACCCCCGTTCACTTCCACTCAATGCGCGTGGCCCAGATCAGGGGCGAAAGCACATCGCAACGCGGCCAGCACTCGATAGAGGAGTGCGATATCGCGCTCTGGGTCAAGCTGGGCCGATCACCTGAGCGCGCCTGCGACATTCTGAACGGTATCGCTCGTCCGGTGCTGGTGAGCGAGCGCGCATGACCGTCGC
>JAYVYH010000217.1:0-3458 GCA_043784385.1 Caulobacteraceae bacterium
GGCCGACATCGTCGTCAATGTCGACCAGGGCGCCACCCAGCCCCTGCCTATCGCCGTGCCGGTGTTCAGCGGTCCACCGGTGGCCGCGCAACTTCAGCAGGTGATCGCCGCCGATCTCGCCCGGTCGGGCCTGTTTCGGCCGCTCGATCCCGCCACGTTCCCCGCCGGTCCCCAGGACGTCAATGTCAAACCGGCCTTCGACGCCTGGAAGGCGATCAGCGCCCAGGGTCTTCTGACGGGTGACGTGAGCGCCGACGCAGAGGGACGCCTCGTCGTGAAAGTACGGCTTTGGGACGTGTATGCTGGCGATCCGCTGGTGGAGCAGCAGTTTTCGTCGGGATCGGAGGGCTGGCGGCGCGTCGCCCACAAGATCGCCGACGCGGTCTACGAGAAACTCACCGGCGAGCGCGGATATTTCGACAGCCGAGTGGTGTTCGCCGCCGAGAGCGGCCCGCGTGGCAGGCGGATCCGGCGCCTGGCGATCATGGACCAGGACGGCGCCAATCCGCGCATCCTGACCGATGGATCCTATTCGGTGTTCTTCCCGCACATCTCGGCCGACAGCCAGGACGTCACCTACATGGCCCTGCGGTCGACGGGCTCGGCGCTCACCCTGCTCAATATCGCCACCGGCAGACAGGCGCCGCTTGGCCGCTTCCAGGGCATGGTGTTCGCTCCGACCTTCTCGCCGGGCGGCGCGTCGGTCGCCTTTTCGGCGGAGAAGGACGGCAACACCGACATCTATATGATGACCCTCGCCGGTCGGGCCGCCAGGCGCCTGACCACCGATCCGGCCATCGACACCTCGCCGTCCTTTTCTCCAGACGGCGGCCAACTGGCGTTCAATTCCGACCGGGGCGGCTCGCCGCAGATCTATGTGATGAACGCCGACGGATCGAACGTCCGTCGCATCTCGTTTGGATCGGGGCGCTACACCACCCCGGTTTGGAGCCCGGACGGCAAGCTGATCGCCTTCACCAAACAGGAAGGTTCGGCGTTCCATATCGGCGTGATGAAGTCCGACGGCTCGAACGAGCGCCTGCTGACCGACAGCTACCTCGACGAGGGTCCGACCTGGGCGCCCAACAGCCGGGTGATCATGTTCGCCCGCGACACCGGTTACGGCGCCCATCTGTGGACCGTGGACGTTTCGGGTAAGTTTCTGGCCCCGTCGGCCTACACCCTGGGCGCCTCGGACCCGGCCTGGTCGGCGCTGGCGCCATAGGCGTAACCAAAGCTTCACTTGCTGAAAGCCCGGATTGCCGCGACTTTCGAAACGGGTTGGAGGGCAAGCACATGCGTGGCAGAATCGCTGGCGTCGCGTGGGGGCTTCTGGCGTTGCTGATCTCCGCGGGGTCCGGCGCCCCTGGCCAGGCTCTCGCTGGCCAGCCGCTGGACCGCGTCAAGGTCGAGGCCTTCGTCGATGGCGCGGTCGGAGAGGCGATGCGCGATGACCATATCGCCGGTGTGACCGTCGCCATCGTCGATCGCTCGGGGGTGGTTCTGACCAAGGGCTATGGGCTGGCGGGCGTGTCGCCCCGACGCCCGGTGGACGCCGACACCCTGTTCCGGGTCGGATCGATCTCCAAGACACCGGTCTGGATCTCCCTGATGCAACTGGTGGAAAAAGGCAGGATCAGCCTGGACGATCCGATCAACAGCCATCTGCCGCTCGACTTGCGGATTCCCGACGAAGGGTTCCGTAACCCCATCCGCATCTGTCACCTGATGACCCATTCGGCCGGGTTCGAGGATTCGGTTCTGGGCGGGTTCTTCGTGCCGGACGCCAACCATCTGACATCGATCGACACCTATCTGCGCACACACCGGGTTCACCGGGTTCGGGAGCCGGGAACCCTGGCAGTCTATTCCAACTACGGCGCCGCCCTGGCCGGGGCGATCATCGCCCATGTCAGTGGCCAGCCTTGGCAGGACTATGCCGAACAGCACGTCTTTCGCCCGCTGGGCATGACCACGGCGACTTACCGCGAGCCCTATTCCGTAAGCTTGGCCAAGGCTCGCGGCCTGCCAGCGCCGATGCCTCCGGCAATCGCGACCAAGGTCTCCACCGGCTTTGATTTCAAGGCAGGGGCGCTAGAACCGCGACCATTCGAATATGTCGGCCACATCGCTCCGGCAGGCGCCCTGTCGGCCAGCGCCCACGACATGGCCATTTACCTAAGCGCGCTGCTCGATCCGGCCCAGCTTGAAAAAGCCGGCGTCCTGCGCACCGCCACCTTTAATCTCATGAGCCAACCTTTGCTGGCCAACGCGCCTGGGATGGGGTCATGGCGCCACGGTTTCATGGACTTCACCATGAACAAAGGCCGACAGGGCTTCGGCCACGGTGGCGACTTGCTCTATCAGCACTCGAGCCTGGAAATTTACCCCGGTCCGGGTGTCGGCATATTCGTCTCGGTCAACACGCCCTCGGGCCTGCCGCTGCGCGAGACCCTTTCCACCACCTTGATGGCCGCCTTCGCCGGCCCCGCCACGGCCACCCCACCCCGGGTGGCGGACGCCAAGGCGCAGGCCGGTCGGGTGGCGGGAACCTATCGGAGCCTCAGGCGGCCGATGTTCCGAACCGAGGCGGCGCTGCTCAGACTGTTCGCCACCAGCGAAATCGAAGCCACGCCGAATGGCGACATCGTCGTTCCACAAGGCACTCGCTTGGCGCGCTACTATCCGATCGGCGGCGGCGTGTTCGCCAACGTCGATGGGCCTGACCGTATCGCTTTCGCGCAGGTTGGCGGGCGGATGCGCGGGTTCGATTCCTTCAGCGCCGGCCCCATGGAACGCATCGATTTCTTCGAGGGACCGGCATGGCTGGGCGCCGTCGCGGCTCTGGGCGTTCTAACAGCGATCTGGGGTGTGGCCGCCGCCGTGCGGCGCCTGTTCAAGCGCAATGAACGAGGGCGAACCGCCGGCCTTGTCCTGGATGGCCTGTGCCTGATCTGGCTGGTCGCCTTCAGCCTGCTGGCTGCCGGGGCTGCGGCGCTCGGGGATCAGAATACCGCCGTGCTGACTTATCCGGGAACGCTGTTCCCCATCGGCTGCTGGGCTCTGATGGTCGCGGCCGTCGCCACGCCGGTGGCAGGGCTTCTGGTCGTGTTTCCCGCCCGTCCGCGCGGCTGGGGGGCCTGGCGCTGGACGCGGCAGGTCGTCGCCATGGCCGTATTCCTGGCTCTGGGCGTGACCCTCTTTCAATGGGGTCTTCTGGGATATTCGGGCTGGTAGGCGCCTTGGAATCGCGCGGCTCGAGAATTCTTGGCTCAGTTCGGCTTCAGCAACAGTTTGCAGCTGTCCGCGCCCGATCTCAGTCCTTCGAACGCCGATGCGAAACCCTCGAATCCGGCGACCTCCGTCACGAGCACCGTGGGATCGACACGGCCGTCGGCCAGGCCATCGATCACCAGTTGAAAGTCTCCCCGCGTATGGCCGAGCACGAAGGTCATGGT
>JAYVYH010000218.1:0-7567 GCA_043784385.1 Caulobacteraceae bacterium
CACGTCGGTATAGCCGGAGAAGTTGAAATACAGATAAACCGGGTAGACGGCGGCGATCAGCGCGCCGCTGGTGACGCGATCGACGATGAGCAGCCCCGGACCCAAGTGCTGCAGCGCCTCGCGCCGCACCATCGACAGCACCAGTGAAACCACCGCTACCTTGAAATATCCGATGACGATCCGCTCCAGCGCGGTCGCCATTTCCACCGGACCCAACGACAGGCGCTCCGTCTCCATCCTGTGGAAATCTTGATAACGTTGGATGGGACCGGAAATCAGCGTGGTGAAGTTAAGGGTATAGTTCAGGTAGGACACCAGCCCGACCTTTCGTTCTATCGCGCCTTGGTGACGGTCGATCAGCAGATGCAGGACACGAAAAAACACATAGGAAAAACCGATCAGCACATAGGGGAAGGCCAGGAAGGTTTCCTTCGGCACGAAACTGTAGCGTTTCAGCCAGGCGAACGCGGCGACCATCAGAACCACCAGCGCGACAAACAACCGGGGCCGACTTCCCTCGCCGGTCGCACCTTGGGCCAGGAAGCCAAAAGCGAGAAACCCAAGGAACGGCAGGCAGGCGATTGGATCGTGGGAGAAACTGGCGAAGAAGGCGATGTTGACGATCAGCAGCACCGCGGCGCGCCAACCGCGCGCGGCGGAGAGGTTGAACACCACTGCGGCGCCGAGCGCGAACAGCAGGAACGGGACGGACGGGACGATCATGACGTCTTCGGCGGCCGGCCGCCGGCGGCCGGGCCGAGGCAGTCCGAGAACGGGCCGGGCTTCAGACCGGCAATACGTCTCGCGAGGTCAGCGCCGATCATCGGCTGTCCGCGGCCCGACGGGTGACCGTCCACCCGATAGTAGAGGCTGGCCGGGTCAGGGCGCGCGCGAAGAACGTCCGAGGAATCGACGAACACCGCTCCGTGGCGATGCGCGATAGCCTCGAGAGCCTTGGGGAAGGCGTAAGGATCGACACCGGTCGGTCGTGGCGCGCCGGCCTCCATGGCGATTTCGGCCTGATGGGGCACGAACACTAGCACGAACGGCACGCCCGCCTGGTGGGCCTGATCGGCCAAGGCCGCAATCAGTTCGTCGAATCTCGCGAGGCGAGCTGTCCACTTCGGCGTGAAAGGCGGTTTCATAAAGCCGGCCTTGTCGCCGTTAGCCAGGAACAGCGGGATGTAGACGGTTGGGTCTCTGAACATGAAGTGCTGGGCGACGACGACGGCGCGGCTTTCCCGGAAGAGATTGGACATTTGCTGGGTCAACCCGGCGTGACTCGGCCTTTTGGCCCTCACCGCGACCGTAGGAGGGGAGGCCAGCAGAGCCGCCGTGATCGGCGGCAGGGGGTCGTCGAGCTGGTTCTCGATATCCACCGGCGTCTGCACCAACACCACGGCCTGGGGGTGGAGTTTCAGCGCCTCGGCCATCTTGAAAATGTTCTTGCGGCCGGTGTAGCCCGCCGACGCGAGGTTCTGGATCTGGACCGGCGCCGGACACATGGCGGTAAGCGTTTGGCCGAGCGAGGTCGCGATGGTGTGGTCGTATTCGACCAGGTGGCCACCGCTGATCGAGGCGCCGATAAAGGCCACCCGCCGAACCCCGGGCGGGGCGGCGGCGCAGGACGCCATCGATCGATAACCGCATTCATTATAGCGATTGGTGTACCAGGGACCCTCCGCCGCCTTCATCCTGGACACGCAGTTGGGCCGGTTATGAAAGCCCAGGAGGGAGTCGTCATGTGCGACGCAACTGTTGTCCTTCTGTTCGGGCCACAACACCTGCGCGGCGGCTTCCGCGCCGATCAGCATGATCACCACCGTTAAAAGGGCGACCAGGGGCAACAGCCAGGCGTCACGGAGAGTGAGGGGGCTCGGGGTTCCGCTCATTAGTCGGCCACGACCAACCCGCCACGCTTGACACCCATCGGCACGGCGGCGATTTCCGTCGCCGTGGGCAGCGACCATAGGGTGGTTCCGTCGGGATGTTCGGCGGTGTTGGTAAAGCCCAGCTTCTGGTAATGATCCCGCACCAGGGCGTTCTTCTCGGTCGGCATGTAGGTTCCGCGAAGGGTGGCCACACCGGCCTGGCGGGCTTGGAGGAGAATCTCGCGCAGCACCATCTGCTCGACCTTGCGGCCCAGCACACGGCAACTCATCAGCCAGGTGTCGATCGCCCAGGTAGCAGGTCCAGCCTCGCGGCAGATGATCACGCAGATCATGCCGTTGTCGCCAAAGCTGTCGACCAGGCGCACCTGCAGGGTAAACACCGAAGGATCGTTTTCGGCTTCCGCTACATCGGCCTCGGTGTAGCGCCGGGTCGTAAGGTTGAATTGATTGGACTTGTTGATCAGTTGGGCGATCCGCGCCCGGCCGGTTCGATCGAAGGGCGCGAAGTGGATTTCCATGTCCAGCGACGCCAGATAGGCGTCGATGTCCTCAGCCTGCCGGCTCAGGGCCACCCGGCGGGCGTTCGACTGATACATTTCCGCGCGTTTACGGTCCTCGTCGGAAAACGCCACCGACTCGAAATAGCCCGCCGCCGCCAGGGTGCGAGCGAACAGGGCCGGATCGTCGGTAAGTTCGGGAATGGCGACGTCGGGCAGAATCCGGCGAACCAGACCCCGCTCCACGGGGTTGTCGTCGAGGAACACCATGGCGTCCAGGCCGAGGGACAGCTCTTCGGCGATGGCCTTGATGTTGGTCGCCTTGTCGTTCCAGTTGGCCTGGAAGACCGCGAAGTGATCCTCCTTGAGCAGCATCTCCGGATGCTCGCGGAACGGAAGGCGCGCGATCTCATCGGTGTTTTTAGACGAAACGGCCAGGACCACGCCACGACGCCGCAACGCCAGGGCGTATTGCTGAACCGCCAGATGCGCCTCTCCGGTCGCATCTCCCTGGGCGATCTTGATGCCCTCGACACCGTCATCGCCGATGACGCCGCCCCAAAGCGTGTTGTCCAGATCCAGGATCAGGCACTTTCGGCTGCGGCCCCGCATGCCTCCGATCAAGCGCGCGACATGTTCCGCGTAGATCGGCAGGCAACTGTCGTCGAAGGCAAGCTTGGCCAGGTTCCACAGCGCTGGAGAGTGCCAGGTCGCCAAGCTAACGGTCTCGGCCAGCGCCGCGACGTCGAACAGCACGTCCTCGGAGCCTGCGACGCTGTCGGCGATCGCCTCGTTAACGGCCGCGAGGGTCCGTCGGGGCGCACCCGGAACGATCCGGTCAAGGCTGCCGAACAGGGACTCGGGCGGCGCCGCCAGCGTCTGAACGATGCTGACCGCGCCACCGTGGGCGCGAAGGCCGCCACGGATCGTGGCCAGGGTTTCGACGGCGGCGTCGATGTCGGCGCGCTCCATATCCGGCTCGCCCGCCCGCAGGCGCAAAGGCAAGCCCCGGTGATCGATAGCCAGCAACACAGCGTCGCATCTCGCCGCATTGATCCGGCTGGCGGGGTCGAGGGCTTCCTGCGTGGTCTGCCCGTAGTCGGCCAGGACGCACTCTAACGCGAAGCCGTGGCGCGCGGCGCTGGCCACCAGCGCGGGAACCATCAAGTCGAGCGTTCCGTTACCGATCACGCCCAGCCGGAACGATTGCAGCGGCGCGAGCGTGCGCCCGGCCAACGCCGCGGCCGCGATCGCCCGCCCGAGGCGGCTGAGCTGGTTGACATCAAGGGCGTGGCTGGCCAGCGCCCGGAACGCCGCGCCCGGATTTTCCTGGGTCGCGCCGGCCTTGCATTGCACGGAAAAATCGGTCGGCGGCGGTGGCAGCCAAGTCAGGCCAGTGTAGATTTCCGCGCTCATCCTATCGCGATTTCGCGCTGATCAGGGTCGCGAGTTCACCGACGTTCTTCAGATTTGCCGTGTCGGCGGCTGAAAACTTGACCTTGAAAGCTTTTTGCACCGCCAGGATCAGTTGAATGTGCCGAAGGCTATCCCACTCGGCGACGTCGTCCGCCGTAAGCACCGGCGTCAGAACGATATCTTCATCGTCAAAAAGGTCTTGAAATATCACGGTTAGCTTTTCGTATATCTCTTCCATAATTAATCTTTCAGACGATTACAAACGGGTGTTTCTATAATTCTGACGCGATTTTGTTTTGTCGTCCAGACAACATAACAAATGAAATATGCCTTCCCTGGAGTCCGTGGGCGGCCACGGCTCGCAGTTAGTCTTTCCCCATGTTAAGTTTGACGATCGGTTTTCAGGAAAACCAATCGTCAAACCTGAGCCTCAACACCAACTCACGGCCCCTAACGCCAAGCGAAACGGTTAGTTGCGTGACACGCGGCCCCGCCTGATCGACGTTCCCCGGGTGCTACTTCTAACATGACCTGCGGTTCCAGCCAAGATCGGCCTGGGTCAGAATCAGCCCACGCCACCGTTGGCGATTTTATAGGCGCCGGTGGACAGCCGGCTCGATAACCGAACATGCCACACGAACGCCCCCCTTGCATGGGAGAGGATCGGTGGCCTCGGTTTTCGCGCCAGGCTCATTCAATGCCGTTCGGAATGGAGATGCCGAAATGACGAGATCGCCTTTAGGCGCGCTGGCGCTGATCGCCAGCCTGGCATTGGCCGCCTGCCAAGGTGCCATGGCGTCCCCTCCCTCCAGTGTTCCGGCCAGCCGTCTCCAGAGCCTCAGCCGTGGGATCAACGCCGATAATGTCGTCAACAACACCAGGATGGCGATCTATGACGAGGGAGATCTGAAAAAGCTCAAGGCGATGGGTTTCACCAACATCCGCATTCCCATCGATCCCAGTTTCATTCTTCCAGGCGTTCCTGTCGAGCGCATGGGGCTGATGTCGGATGGCGACCGCGTCGCGCTAGGCCTTGGCCGCCTTGATGAACATGTGGCGAAATTCATCCGGACCGGTTTCACCATCACGCTCGTGGTTCAGCCGATGAAGTCGTTCATGACCTTGCCTACCGATCAATCGGAAGACCTGATCCTCAAGGCCAATGACGCCCTCACCAAGCGATACGCCCAGAAATATAGCCCTGAACAACTGTTCTTTGAGGCCGTGAACGAGCCCCACTATGACAACGCCACCTGGAATGAATTCGCGCCCCGGGTCGTCGCCGGCATCCGCGCCAACGCGCCGTCCCATACGATTATCGTGCCGCCCGCGTGGTGGGACCTGGCGCAGAATTTCAAGGATCTGACCCCGATCCCGGATTCGAACATCGTCTACACGATGCACGTCTATCAGCCGGGCGGGATCACGCAGCAGGGCGCCGGCGGCGGACACCACCCCGAGTACCGATTCCCCAAACGCTCCGACTCGGCCGACAATACCGAATGGACCGCACAGCGGCTTGACGCCTACCTGCGGGTCGGAGTCGACTGGGCCGCGGCCAACCACGTCCCGCTGATCATGAACGAGTTCGGCGCAACCAATGTCTCGGACCGGGAAAGCCGCCTGGCCTGGGTGAAGTTCATGCTCGATGAAGCGGACCGCTATCACTACGGTTGGGCCTGGTGGGCCTACGATGGCCGCCTTTTCGGCTTGAATCCTCATGGCAAGGGCTACGATCCCGACCTGGAGCGATTGTTGTCGAAATAGACCGTCCGCGCTTCCCGCGCTGTCGCCAAAACCCAGGACGTTCGCTTGTCGCCGATCATTTCCGTCAGGGCGCTGACCAAGACCTACGCCTCGGGCTTTCAGGCCCTGAAAGCCGTCGATCTGGATATTCGCCGGGGCGAAATCTTTGCCCTGCTGGGCCCCAACGGGGCCGGCAAGAGCACCCTGATCAATATCATCTGCGGCTTGGTCCGGCCGTCGTCGGGGACCGTTCTGGCCGACGGCCACGACATTATCCATGATTATCGCGCCGCCCGGTCCCTGATCGGCCTGGTGCCGCAGGAGATCGCCACCGACGGCTTCGAAACGGTCTGGGCGACCGTCACCTTCAGCCGGGGTCTCTACGGGCGGAGCCGCGATCCGGCCTATGTGGAGAAGGTGCTTCGCGACCTCTCGCTGTGGGACAAGAAGGACAGCCCGATCCTGGCCCTGTCGGGCGGCATGAAGCGGCGAGTGATGATCGCCAAGGCCCTGAGCCACGAGCCGCGGATACTGTTTCTTGACGAACCGACCGCGGGCGTCGACGTCGATCTGCGTCGCGACATGTGGGCGATGGTCAGGCGGCTGCGGGAGGGGGGCGTCACCATCATCCTGACCACCCATTACATCGAGGAAGCCGAGGAGATGGCCGACCGGATCGGGGTGATCAACCACGGCGAACTGATCCTGGTCGAGGACAAAGCCACCTTGATGCGCACCCTGGGCAAGCGCCAACTGACCCTTCGTCTGTCCCAGCCGGTCCACGGCCTTCCGGAGAGCCTGGCCAGCGAGCCGCTTGAGATCGCGGCCGATGGCCTCAGCCTGATCTACACCTTCGATCCCAAGGTCGAAGGGCAGGGGGTGTCCGACCTCATGCGCCGCCTGATCGACGCCGGTGTCGCCTTCAAGGACGTCGAATCCAGCGAGAGCTCGCTGGAGGAGATATTCGTCAATCTGGTCAGGGCGCCGCGATGAACCTCAACGGTATGCGCGCTATCTACCTGTTCGAGATGGCCCGGTGGTTTCGCACTTTGGTGGGCAGCCTGATGTCGCCGGTGATCTCCACATCGCTGTATTTCGTGGTGTTCGGCGCGGCGATCGGCTCACGCATGACGGCGATCGACGGGGTCTCCTATGCCGCCTTCATCGTGCCGGGCCTGACCATGCTGTCGGTTTTGACCGAGAGCATCGGCAATGGCTCGTTCGGCATCTACATGCCCAAATGGTCGGGCACGATCTATGAGCTGCTCTCGGCGCCGGTGGCGTGGTGGGAAGCGGTGGTGGCCTATGTCGGGGCGGCGGCCAGCAAGTCGGTGCTGCTGGGCATGGTGATCCTGGTCACGGCGCGGATTTTCGTGCCCTATCAAATCGCCCACCCGCTGTGGATGGCCGCGTTCCTGATCCTGACGGCGATCACTTTCAGCCTATTCGGCTTCATCGTCGGGGTATGGGCCGAGACCTGGGAGCGGCTACAGGTCGTTCCGACGCTGATCATCACACCGCTGACGTTTCTGGGCGGCAGTTTTTATTCGATCAACATGCTGCCGCCTCTGTGGCGCAAGATCACCCTGTTCAACCCGGTGGTCTATCTGGTCAGCGGCTTTCGGTGGAGCTTCTACGGCGTCTCGGACGTGGGGGTGGGCCTAAGTCTCGGCATGACCCTGGGCTTCACCACCGCCTGTCTGATCGCCATCTGGTGGATCTTCAAGACGGGGTACAAGCTGAAGCCTTGAGAGGTCAGTGGGGCGGGGCGTCCCACTTCAATGTCACCTTGAATTCCGCCTCGCCCTTGCCCGACACGATCCAAAGATCGCACTCGCCCGAAAGCGAGGCGCCAAACTCGATCTCTACACACGAAGGGCGCTTGGCCAGCGACGCCACCTGTTCTTCCAGCACCTGAACCAGGCCGCCCAGAGATCTCATGGCCTTGGCGAATTTGTCGGCGGTGGCGCTGGGAAGATCGTCTAACCGAGAGATTTCCCGCAAGCCTCCACTTTT
>JAYVYH010000219.1:0-4361 GCA_043784385.1 Caulobacteraceae bacterium
AGCCCCACATCCTGTTATGCCGCTGCGAACAGCCGATCCCGCCCGACGAGAAGCGCAAGATCGGGCTGTTTTGCAACGTTCGTCCGTCGGCGGTGATCCAGGCGCTGGATTCTAGCGACATCTATCAGGTGCCGCTCGACTACCATCTGCAGGGCCTGGACGCCGAGGTGCTCGATGTGTTCGGCATCCGCGACGCGCCAGCGCCCGACCTCACCCGATGGCGTAAGGTCGTTGAGCGCTCGAGCCACCCCGACGGCGAGGTCACCATCGCGGTGGTGGGAAAATACACCATCCTCAAGGACGCCTATAAGTCGTTGATCGAGGCCCTCAGCCACGGCGGCATGGCCAATCGGGTGAAGGTCAATCTGGACTGGGTCGAGAGCGAGGCGTTCGAGGGCGAGGACGGCGCCGCCGCCGCTCGCCTGGATGGTGTGCACGGCATCCTGGTGCCGGGCGGCTTCGGCGAGCGCGGCTCCGAGGGCAAGATACGCGCCGCCCAATTCGCCCGAGAGCGGTCCGTGCCTTATTTCGGGGTTTGTTTCGGCATGCAGATGGCGGTGATCGAGGCCTTGCGGAACGTTGGCGGTCTGCCTGGCGCGTCATCGTCGGAGTTTGGCGCCACCAGCGAACCAGTGGTCGGGTTGATGACTGAATGGGCGCGCGGCAATGAGCGCGAGACCCGCGGCGAGAACGACAACAAGGGCGGCACCATGCGCCTGGGCGCATATGAGGCGGTGCTAACACCCGGCTCGCGGATCGAATCGATTTACGGCGCCGCGGCCATCAGCGAACGCCACCGCCATCGCTATGAGGTCAATATCGGCTATCGCGACGCGTTCGAGGCCGCTGGCCTGAAGATGACCGGCGTGTCGCCTGACGGCCTGCTGCCAGAGATCGTCGAGCGCACCGACCATCCCTGGTTCATCGGCGTCCAGTTCCACCCAGAACTGAAGAGCCGCCCCTTCGCGCCCCACCCTCTGTTCGCCAGCTTCATCGCCGCCGCCGTCGAGCAAAGCAGGTTGGTCTGAGCCTACTCGAAATAGATGCGCACCTTGGCCCAGTCGTTGTCGACATTCAGGGTCAGCTCGCTCATTTGGGCGATCATCGCTTCCAGGTTCTCGGGCTTGAGCTGATTGATATCGAAGGCCATGCCCTTGCGGGCCATGGCGGCGTTGATCTCGTCGCGCACGGCTGGCGGCATCAGCGAGCTCAACCGCACGCCCGAGCGCAGCAGCATCATCGGCACGCGGATATTCACCTTGGACGGACCACTCCGGGCCTGATTGGCGTCCACCTCGACCCGCAGATATTTCGGGGTCCCCCGGGCGGTGACTTCAAACTCGCCGCGGGGGGTGGCGGGCGCGCCACGGTCCATCGCGGCCAGCAGGCGCTCAGCTTCGTCGGCTGTGATCTTGCCCTCGGCCAGCATTGCGAGGACGCGTTTGCGGTCTTCATTCATCGGCGTTGTCCTTAAGGATATGGATGCGGATACTGGCCCGGGGACTGTCTACGTCGATGTGGGTCCCGGACAGGCTGAGCAGCAGCCCGCCCAGCGCCCAGGCGGCGCGGATTGGCCGCAGCCGGCGGCCGGCCGGATGCAAATCCAGCAGCCGCGCGGCCAGCATCGCCAACGGCGACAGCAGCGCGACCAGTGGTTTCAGCGGCAACCATGGCCGGATCAATACCGGACCTCGGGCGACGCGGTAGGGGCGGGCGGCGTGCGGATCCCGGCGGCGCGCCACGGCCGACTGCCAGCGTTGGACGCTTCTCACGACTGGATCTCCAGTTCAGCGATCGCCTGATTGGCGGTGATCTCCCCCAGCGCAAGGCGCTCGAGCACCTCCGACCGCGCTGGCCCGGGGCTGGTCTCGACGAACTCCAGGCCGGCGGCGATGTGGCTCAGTCGCGCCTTGATGGTCGGATAGCTAACCCCGAAAACCTGCTCCATTTCCTTAATCGACCCATGGGCGCGCACGAAGGCGGCCACGAACACCTGGTCCTCGGCCGTCAGCCGCGCCTTTCGCTCGACCAAGTCTCCGTTGCGCGACGCCAGTGGCGCCGTGATCGGGCTGGCGGGCGTGACGGCGGATGTCACCGGGGCGCGGCTGGCCCAGGAAAAGCTTGCCAACGCCAACGCCGAACTGGAACGGCGCGTGTCGGAGCGCACCGTCGAGCTGAAAGGCGCCCTGGACAGGGTATTGGCGGAGACTGCGCAACGCGCCATGGTCGAGGAGGAGGTCCGGCAGATGCAGAAGGCCGAAGCTGTCGGCCAGCTCACCGGCGGCATCGCACATGACTTCAACAATATGCTGGCCATCGTGATCGTCCCGCTGGAAATGGCCAAGCGGCGTCTGACCACCGATCTGTCGCGCGCCCGTCCCGGGATCGAGCATGCTGAAGAAGGCGCCAGACGAGCGGCCCAACTCACCGCTAGGCTGCTGGCATTCGCCCGTCAGCAGCCTCTGGCGCCGGTCGGACCGGACGCCAACCGGCTGGTCAGTGGCATGTCCGAACTGGTTCGCCGCACCATCGGCGAGCAGATCCATGTCGAAAATGTGCGCACCGGCGGGCTGTGGCCGACTTAGGCCGACGCCGCCCAATTGGAAAACGCCCTGCTCAATCTGTGCATCAACGCCCGCGACGCCATGCCCGACGGCGGTCATCTGACCATCGAAACCGCGAATGCCCACCTAGACGAGGACTGTGCGCTGCACAATCCGTCCGCCGCCGCCGGCCAATATTTTCTGATCTGTGTTACCGATACGGGATCGGGCATGCCGCCGGAGGTGATCGAGCGGGCGTTCGATCCCTTCTACACCACCAAGGGCCCGGGCACGGGACCTCAGTAAAGATCTACCTGCCGCGCCACTTCGGCCAGGCGGCGGAACCCGGACTGCGCGACACACCGGACGCGGCGCTCCCACGCGCAGTCAACGCCGAGCGTATCCTCGTGGTCGAAGACGAGCCGTTCGTCCTAAACGTCACCGTCGAATCGCTGCGCGAACTTGGTTACGTTGTCGTGCATGCCGGAGACGGCAAAATGGCCCTGGATATACTGGGCGCGGACCTCTCCTTTGACCTGTTGTTCACGGATGTCGTCATGCCGAACATGAACGGCCGGCGTATCGCCGAAGTGGCGCTTAAACGAATGCCGGACCTGAAGATTCTCTACACCACCGGCTGCACACGCAACGCGGTCATGCACAGCGGCGTGCTCGACCCCGGCGTCGCGTTCTTCGCCAATCCCTTCACCCTGGACGCCCAGGCGCGCAAGGTGCGCGCTGTTCTCGATGGTGAAGGACAAGGCCGCACTTGAAGGCCTCGGCGTTTTACGGCATAGACGCGCGCTCACGACGGCGGCCGCGCGGCCGCCGATTGCATTTCAAGCCTAGAAGACAATCGCCATGGCCGTCCCTAAACGGAAAGTATCCCCGTCTCGCCGCAACATGCGCCGGGCTCACCATGCCCTCGGGGCTAACAGCTTCATCGAAGACAAGGACACCGGGGAAATGCGCCGCCCTCACCATGTCGACCTGAAGACCGGCATGTACAAGGGCCGTCAGATCCTGACCCCTAAGGAAGACTAGGCGAGAACCGCAGGCGACCGGTCAGTCGCGATCGGACGCGCCGAGGGGAAAATAGGAACGATAGGGCCGCGCCCCCTCGACGGCGCGTGCGAACGACGGCCTCGCCGTGTAGCATTTCAAGCACCGGCTTCTGCATGGTGGTCATCACATGGTTGTCGAAGAAGCGGTCCATGAACCGGATCTCCAACGCTGCCCTGCGATCGTCGGGCAGCAGCCGCACCGGGCCGGCCTGGCATAGGTCCAGATGCTCAACGATGATGCTGGATTCGGCGATCGTTCGGCCATCGTCCACCAGTACGGGAAAGCGGCCGAGCGGCCACAGCGTGGCCCGTTCCTCCGCCGCGCCCGGTTCTTCCAGTGCCGGTAGACGAAGGGAATTTCATTCTCCCACAGCGCGATCAGCACCTTCTAGCAGTATGACGAGAAGGCGTGAGAATGGAGCGTCAACGACATCTGGCATCCTCCATCCGGCGCAACACTTCAGCATATGTTCAAGAAACCTGGAGCCTTTTGCGCAAGAAGGACCGGCCCTGGCCGGGTGGATAGTCGTCCAGGCGGCCGAACACCTCGTAGCCGATCTTTAGATAGAATTCTCGCGCCTGGAAGGTGTCCAGCCAGGCCGAATGACAGCCCTCGGCCTCCGCGTGCGCCTCGGCTCGGGCCATCAGTGTTCGGCCAACGCCGTGGCCGCGCAAGGCGTCGCCCACCCACACTGCTTCGATTAACAGCCATTGCCAGGAGATCACGCCGATCAACCCCGCCGCCACCTCCCGG
>JAYVYH010000220.1:0-1964 GCA_043784385.1 Caulobacteraceae bacterium
CCAAAGTTCGCGCTTGGGCGGTGACGGCCGGCGGCGAAAGCGGCGATCCGGCCAGCCCTCACTTCAACGACGAGGCCACCCGCTACGCCCAGGGCAATCTGCGTGAGGTGTATTTCTATCCCGAGCAGCTGACCGGGCATACCGAACGCACCTATCGACCGGGGGAATAGTCCGGCGTGAGGCGCTATGCTTCCACCGGATTGACCAACGGCTCGCCGGCGAAAAAACGGCGCAGATTCTCGCGGGTCAGGGCGATCATTTTGGGCACGGCCGCCGAGGTTGCGCCGGCGGTGTGGGGGGTGAGTACGGTGTTGGGCACGTTGGCCCATCGCTCCGGCGGGGTGGGCTCCTGGACGTAGACATCCAGGGCCGCCGCGCCGAGCCGTCCGGCCTTCAAGGCCGCGATCAGCGCGTCTTCGTCGACCACCTGGCCACGCGAGACATTGACCAGCAGCCCCTCTGCGCCGACCGCGTCGATGATGTCGGCCGAGATCAGGCCCCGGCTTTCCACCGTCGCGCGACAGGCGACCACGACGATATCGCTGGCCGCCGCCAGCGCCTTAAGGCTGGCCGCGCGGGGCCAGGGAGCGTCGGGCTTTTCCCTGGGTCCCCACCAGGACACGCTCATGCCGAACGCCTCGCAGCGGCGGGCGACGGCGACGCCGATGTCGCCCAGGCCGACGATCCCCACCCGCCGGCCGGTCAGCGACGGACTGGACATCTTCTCGTGAGGCTTCCAGCCGCCTGCGCGCAGCATCCGGTCACCGGCGGCGATCTTGCGCCAGGACGCCAGGATCAGGCCCATCGCATGGTCGGCGGCGTCCTCATGATTGACGCCCGGCGAATGGCTGATCTGCAACCCCCGCGCCCGCGCCCAGGTCAGGTCGACCCCATCATAGCCGGCGGTGAAACAGGCGATCAGGCCCAGCTTCGGCAGCGCTTCGGCCAGGGCCTTGTCGACGGGATACTCCCCGGCCACCACCAGGGCGCGAATGACGTTGACCGCCTCGATCGGCGGGCCTTCCCAGAACCGCCAGACCGTGAAGTCCGACTCAAGGATCGGACCGAGAAACCCCAGGTGCGGCTGGACGATCAGCAAGGTGGGTTTGGAATTGGGCATGGTGATCAGCCTTGGCTGTTCCTGAAGATCAAGATGAACCGCACCTGGGCGATCACGGCCAGGGCCAGGAATACGGCGAAGGCGAGAAGTCCCAAGGGCAGGCGAAGGACGAAATAGGCGATAAGGCCGGCGATCGCCGCGACTGCCAGCACGCCCTGGGTGAACATCAAGCCAACGAAACGCCGGCGCAGCCGCTGAAGTTCCGGCGGCGCGGCGGGCGTGTTGGTCTTCGGGGCGTTCATGGTGGTTACCCTTCCGTAACCGTCAATCTAGGGCGCCGCGTGGCGGGCGCATAGCGGTCAACGATCGGTGAGCAGGCTCTGATCATTCGGCGCAACCCATCCGGGCCGTGGGCGTTTTCTTTTTCATGTCGAGGCGTAGCTTCGCGTCGAGACGACACCGAACAAGGAATATAGACCATGAACAGCAAATTCTTAATGGTCGGCCTCGCAGGGGTGGCGGCGATAGCAAGTGTCACGCCCGCGGCCGCGAATAGTCACAAGCATCACTCCATGTCGGGCGGGCAGTATCAATCCCCCGCTCAACCGATCCCGTACACTCAACTGGGCAACTATCTGAAGGCCTCGCCCTCTCAGCGAGCCCAGATCATCGCCCAGGCCGGTTCGACCGGCGGCGGCATGTCGTCATCCGGCATGAGCGGCGGGTCGGCTAGCACGGCGCCCGATACGTCCGTGGCCCCAACACCGAGCGCAACGACGCCGAGCGCCCCGGCAATGCCCGACAGCACTCCGGGTGCGACGCCCGGGTCGACGTCAAACCCAGCCCAGGACGCGACGCCTAACTCGACCATGCCACCCGCCGCCGGCCCATCGCCGCAATAGCG
>JAYVYH010000221.1:0-2584 GCA_043784385.1 Caulobacteraceae bacterium
CTGAACGCCGTGCTCGACCCTGAGGCGCGCCACCTGAGCCGCCACGCTGCTCCGCAGGGCTTCGGCGCGGACTTTGCCGTCAATCAGCACACACTCGGCCATCAACTATCCTTCCGGCGCCGCCGCTTTTCAGTCGACTCCATAGAGCGAGTCGTAAGGATCGACCTTACCAGCCTCCACATCGGCGACGCCGACGGCTGGCCAGCCGACCTTGCCCTTGGCGCTGGCATGCCACGCATCGAGGATCAGATCGCGCAGAGCCGAGGCCCCTGCCCCCAGGCGCGCCTCCGCGAACTGCCGGCCACGCCGATCACCGGCCAGAAAACCGCCGGCCTTCTGAAGTTGATAGAACGGGATAACCTGGTGGCTCGTCGCTTGCAGATAGGCGGACGTCCAGACGGCGATGGCGCACCGACAGTCGGCGTAGGGCGTCATGGCCGCCCGAATGGCGGCGGCGTCGACATGCAGGCGAACGAACTCGCCCTCGAAAAAGGCGTGAATTCGCTCTTGAGTGTAGTGCTCTGGATTGGGCCACGGACCCCAGCCGCTGAAATGCACGGATACGTGCAGGGGTTGACTTCCATCGCCGACATAGTGCGCCAGCACGCCAAGATCCCTGAGAACCAGGGCCTCCCGCCGCGCGCGGTCGGCCGCAAACCAGATGCGGTGACCGCGGTCGAGGCCGTTCGCCACCGCGGTGTCAATGCGCCAATAGGCAAAGTCCGTGACCAACTGCTGCCAACCATCGACGATAGCGTAGGGCAGATACCCCGCCTTCCAGCTGTCGACGCCAACCGCGCGCAGGGCGGTTTCATAAGCGGCGCGGGTCTCGGGTAAGGCGTCAAGCGCCGGCCCGCCGAAAATGCGCCCATCATCGCCGAGGTTCAGGAAATGCCCCGGATCACGGTCGGAGTCGTGGGTCTTTCCTGAATCCTTCCACCTATCCGGCTCGCGCGCCAGTTCGCCGACCGCGTCGATCGCGGACGGCGCGCGCACAAATGCCGGCGCCTCTGATGGCAGGGCCGCCAGCGCCTCGCGGCCGATCAGCCGGTGGCCAGACGAGCCCCAGGCAAAAGCTTGCCCGCCGACGAGGCAAACGCAGGCGCAAACGGCGACAAATCGCGCAATCGCAAACGGTTTTGGCATGGTTCCGTCTTTCGGACAGGGCCGTGGATCGGTCAAGCTGGGCGTTTTGGACTGGCTCGAACGCCCACACAGGTTCTCAAATCGAGCCATATGCCTAATGTATTCGATCTGGACCAATTAAGTTATTTTTCGGAGAATATAGTTCATTTTACTTTCCCCTTCATGATATTATCAAAATCAGAATAATATCCAAATTCTTTGCAAATTATTAAGTCCCACACCATCCGATCATTCACCGACAGACTAATCGGGGGATGGCAATCCGCCTGATCCAGGGTTGCCTGATCTGTCCGAAGTGGCTAACCTTTTTCTGGGAAGCCTTACGGCGCTATGGAACCACGGATTTGAAACCCCTATTGGCCTGCCTCGTCGCCGTGACTCTCGCCTTGCCGCTCAGCGGGGCCAGGGCCGACACATCAGACCCGATCGGCGACCTGATCGGACAGGTCGCGGCCAAGGTCGGACCGTTCCTGGAGACGATGGGCCTCAAGGCTACGCTCTACCATCTTGGTTCCCGAGGAACCCATGACCGCGACTCGCTCGGCTGCAAGGTGGTGCCCATGCGCACCGCGGCGGTCGACGGGGTCGACGTCAAACGCCACAGCCTGTTGTTCATCAAGGAAACCGTTGGCCTGCCGATGCCGGATGGCCGTTTGCACGACGGCTATTGGTTCGCGACCGATATTGGCGGGGGCATTCACAAGGGGCGCATCGATCTGTTCACCGGCAAGGGATCTTCCTCAATGCTGCCGATGATGCATCTGAACCTGGTTACTCTCACCGTGGCGAAGGTAGGCGAATTCGTAGGCTGCCCCAACAACTAGCCGTTGGTTCGGCGCATCACGGCGGCGAACACGATGGCCTGAGCCACGTGATCGGCCGTGACATCCCGTCCCAGCAGATTGCCTGCCCGCCAATTCGGCCAGGTAAGGGCCTTTGCCGATGCTCAGGGCAGCTTCACCGGCGCGACGGTCGAATATCCATCGTTCGGGCCAGCGGGCGCCGGCGACCTCGGCGAGAACACAGCCAAGCAGGGGCATCAGGTCGGAGGGGCAGCCCTGGCGCCGTGGGCCTCGGCCTCGCCTACCAAGGCGATCGTGCGATCATGCGATCATGCGATCGTAGCTCACGGGCGGTGGCTCCGAAGGAAAAGATCCCGCGGTTGAGCGGGATCAGGCCTTCAAGATCCGGAGCCAATTACCAGGCCAGCGCCGCCCATGGCGGCGTAGCGTTGGACGGCGGTGGCGGCTTGGGCCCAGAGACTCTTCATCTGCCCACTCTTTCTTCGAAAAGGAGCTTGGCGGCGGGTCCAAAAATCCCGGGCGTCCGGAACTCCAAGCCCCTTTCCCTCGTCAACCCATGAGGACGGTTGGAAATTGGCAAAAAGTCAAACCGATAGGCTGGGCGCCGACTTGTTGCCAAACGGTCTTTACGGGTA
>JAYVYH010000222.1:0-3121 GCA_043784385.1 Caulobacteraceae bacterium
AAGCCTGTCGTCGTCGTCCAGACGCAGGGTGGCGTGGGGCATCGGACTGGACTGATGCATCACCAGGGTCGCCCCCAGCAACGTCGTCAGCTGCTTGGCGGCCGAGAAATGATCGGCGTGGGTGTGCGTGTCGTTCACATAACGAATATGCAGGCCGACACGGGCGGCCAGCGCCCGGTAGCGATCGATCTGGCTGATCTCGGGATCGATCAGCACACCGCTCAGGGTCTCCGGACAACCCAGGAGATACGATTGGCAACCGCCTGCGGCGACCTGTTCAAACAGCATCGGGTCCCCTCTCCTTTGCGGCCTAGCCGTCGTAGAAAAAGGCTGGATGTAGCCCGATCATGCGGGGCTCGCGATCGGTGGTCGCCTGGGCGACGGCTTCAGCTGAAAGCTGGTTACTGTAGGAGGTAGTCACCAGCCGCTGCGCGATGTCGCGCCGTCCGTAGGGAATCTACAGGAAGAAGCGGCCTTGGTCACCCTCCGCCGCCGACATCCGCCGGCGCCAGACATCCGACACCAACAGCCCCGCGTCCCCGGCCCGGGTGATCAGGGGGACCACATCCTGGCCCTTGTAGTCGAGGCCATCGTCGAGACCCCGCGCGCCCGGCGGTGGCCGGCCCGAAAGATGCCTGCCCGGAGGCACTTCGGTCAACGGCTCGATCACCGTCAGCAGTTTCGGATTGGCCACGGCTCTCTGGGCGGCGGGGCTGCGGTTGAGCATGGCGTGGGGGAATATCATCATCTCCTCCGGCCCCCGATTGCCGCGCATGCCCGGCGGGTTGCGTTCAAAAATGGCCCCGACGTCGTCGTGAAGTTCGGCGACCTCATCCTCGCTCAGCAAACCCCGGACGATGGCGTAGCCTTCCCGCTCCATCTGTTCGGTTTCCGCGCTGGCCGGCTCGGCGCGGGCTTCCAGATTCGCGCGACCGCGTCGGATTATGGCGTTTCCCTGTGCTAAGGCTCGAAGGCCGCCCGGTCACCTTCCGCGACGAGGCCACCATTGGTGACCGACACATAGAGCCCGCAGTTCATATGTCCATAATGCTCGTACAGCGCCGCCACCAGTTCAAAATCCCGTTCGCCCGTGACCGGATCGACATGGGTCGCCGAGCAGCGGACGATGGGCGAAAACACCTTCGCTGACGCCTCGCCGATCGTCACCTCGGCCGCCCCGGCCTCGTTCTCGACCCAGGCCGGCCAGCCCTCCACATAGAGATTGGCTCGGAACCTCAGCGGATCGACCGGCCGGCCGGAGCGAGCTTCCAGGTCGCGGACGCTGGCCAGGTTGACGATCGAGACGTGGCCATCTGGGTGGTCGGTGAAGCGGTGGCCCGGGGCCTGCACCACTTTCAGGGGTCCTCGAGCCTCATTACCTAGGAAGAGGCCCAGCCAGTCGGCGAAGGCTTCGCGGCCACGTGGGTCGGTCAGCGCGCCATGAAACGCCGCCCAGCCGTCCGCTGTCGCGCTCAGTACCCCGGTCAGTTCGTCATAGGCGGTGCGCGCCTTGGCCACCTCGGCGATCTTGGCCAGGACCGTGAATCTCTGCTTGGTGATCCAGGCCGGATTTTCCGGATTGAAGCCAGACGGCCCATCCTCGACCGCGTAGAGCCGATCACAGGGAAAATAGCCGCCAGCCTCAAGGCGGGCGCTCGGCAGACGTTCAGGCGTGAAGCCCTTGACGGGGTGGCGCCACAGGGAGGCGATGCGGCCGGTCATGCTGATGTTCCGTAATTTCCCGGGACGATTCACCGTGATTATCCCAGCGACGCTAAATTAGCCGCCCGCAATCATCGCGTCGCCTCTGGCCTGGACGGTTCGACCATGTAAGTTGAGAAAAAATCTGGCGGGCAAACGTTCGCGGCTAAGAGAGTTGGACGACATGGCCTTGGATACGGCGGACACCACGATCGATTTCGACCCCGACGCGCTGCGCGACAAATACCGCCATGAGCGGGACCGGCGGCTGCGCCCCGACGCCAACGACCAGTATCTCGAGGTCAAGGGCGATTTCAGCCACTACATCGACGACCCCTATGTCGAGCCGGGCTTTACCCGCGCGCCGCTGACCGATCAGGTCGAGGTGCTGATCATCGGCGGCGGCTTCGGCGGCCTGATGGCCGGCGCGCATCTGCGCAAGGGGGGCGTGGACAGCATCCGCATCATCGAGAAGGGCGGCGACTTCGGCGGCACCTGGTACTGGAACCGCTATCCCGGCGCCCAGTGCGATATCGAGGCCTATATCTACCTGCCGCTGCTGGAAGAGACCGGCTATCTGCCCAAGGAAAAATACAGCTACGCGCCCGAGATCCTGGCCCACGCCCGCCGGATCGGCGAGCACTTCGACCTCTACCGCGACGCCTGTTTCCAGACCCAGATCGCCGCGCTGACCTGGCAGGAAGACGAGAAGCTGTGGCTGGTGACCACCAACCGCGGCGACGCGATCAAGGCCCGCTATGTAGTGATGTCCAGCGGGCCGTTGAACCGGCCCAAGCTGCCGGCCATTCCCGGGATCGACCGCTTCAAGGGCCACAGCTTCCACACCAGCCGCTGGGACTACGGCTACACCGGCGGCGACACCAACGGCAACCTGCATAATCTGGCCGACAAGCGCGTGGCCGTCATCGGCACCGGCGCCACGGCGATACAATGCGTCTCGCACCTGGGCCGTTACGCCAAGCATCTGACCGTGTTCCAGCGCACCCCCTCGTCGGTCGATGTGCGCGGCAACAAGCCGACCGATCCCGACTGGGCGGCCAGCCTGACGCCCGGTTGGCAGAAGCAGCGGATGGACAATTTCAACATGCTGGTCAGCGGCTTGCCGCTGGCCGAGGATCTGGTCAGCGACGGCTGGACCGACATCATCCGCAAGCTCTCGGCCCTGGTTCCCGCCCGGGTTGCCGAGGGTTCGGCGTCGGCGTCGGCGATGACGATGGAGGAGCTGAACCGTCAGGTTGAGCTGGCCGATTTCGAGAAGATGAACCAGGTTCGCGCCCGGGTGGACGCGACGGTGACGGACCCCAAGACGGCCGAGGCGCTGAAGCCGTGGTATCGGCAGTTCTGCAAACGCCCCACCTTCAACGACACTTATCTGCCGACGTTCAATCTGCCCAACGTC
>JAYVYH010000223.1:0-2059 GCA_043784385.1 Caulobacteraceae bacterium
GTGCTTGGGCATGTAGCCGAGCTCCTCGAGCAGCGGCAGGTAGCAATAGGATTCGACGTCGCACATCGCGCCCGGATAGCGATTCCAGTACCAGGTGCCGCCAAAGTCGCCGGCGCTCTCGACCAGCCGAATCCGCTCGACCCCGGCCGCGCGCAGCCGGGCGCCCATCAACAGGCCCCCGAAACCGCCGCCGATCACCGCGACCTCGACCTCGTCGAACACCGGTTCGCGGGTGAAGCCCGGATCGACATAGGGATCATCGATATAGTGGGAAAACTCGGCCTTGACTTCGACATACTGGGCCGTGCCGTCGGGACGAAGGCGCCGATCCCGCTCGGCAAGGTATTTGACGTGCAGCGCATCGGGATCGAAATCGATCTCGCCGACGATTTCGGCGATGTCCGGCGTGATGGGCATGGCGCGTTGTTCCCTTGGCGAATATTTTTTTGACTTTACGGGCCTGGGCGCGCGGAACAAGTGGGGGAAGAACAAACGAGATGGGGGAACGCTTGCGCGGATTGATTTTGGCTTCGATTTTGGCGGGCGTGCTCAGCCTGGGCTCGGCAAGGGCGGCGGCGGTCGATGACGCCGCGCGGTGGAAGGCCGAAGCCGCCGATGTGACCATCACGCGCGACGACTGGGGCATCGCCCACATTCACGGCAAGACCGACGCCGGGGCGGTGTTTGGCATGATCTACGCCCAGGCGGAGGATGACTTCAATCGCGTGGAGACCAACTATCTGACTTCGTTGGGCCGCGCCGCCGAGGCCGAGGGCGAAGGCAAACTTTATCAGGACCTGCGCCAGCGGCTGTTCATCGATCCGGAGGATCTGAAGACCCGGTACGCGACCGGCCCTACCTGGCTGAAGAGCCTGATGGACGCCTGGGCCGATGGTCTGAACTATTATCTGGTCACGCATCCCAAGGTCAGCCCCAAGGTGATCACCCATTTCGAACCCTGGATGGCGCTGAGCTTCTCCGAAGGCAGCATTGGCGGCGACATCGAGCGCGTCGACCTGACCGAGCTTGAGACGTTCTACGGTCACAAGCCGACCCTCCACGCCCAGATCGACAACAGTTTCAGAGAGCCCACCGGTTCCAACGGCATCGCCATAGCCCCGGCCAACACAGTCGACGGCCACGCCCTGTTGCTGATCAACCCGCACACCAGCTTCTTCTTCCGCAGCGAGTTGCAGATGACCAGCGATGAGGGGCTGAACGCCTATGGCGCCTCGACCTGGGGTCAGTTCTTCATCTACCAAGGCTTCAACGCCCACGCCGGCTGGATGCACACCTCCAGCGGCGTCGACAACATCGATGAGTTCGCCGAGACCATTGTCCGCCACGGCGGCAAGCTGTTCTATCGCTATGGCGCCAAGTTGCGGCCAGTGCGCATCTCGACCATCATGCTGGCTTATCGCGCCAAGGATGGCGCTACGGCGTCGCGCGCTTTCACGGTCTATCACACCCACCACGGCCCGGTGATCCGCGCCGCAGGCGACAAATGGATCAGTATCGGCCTGCTCAATTCGCCAACCGATGCACTCCAACAGTCGTTCCTGCGCACCAAGGCGCGTGACTACGACAGCTTTCTTAAAGTTGGGGAACTCAAGGCCAATTCCAGCAACAATACCCTGTTCGCCGACGACAAGGGCCAGATCGCCTATCTGCACCCGCAGTTCGTGCCGATCCGCGACGACCGTTTCGACTACACCAAGCCCGTGGATGGCGCCGATCCGGCCACCGACTGGAAGGGCCTGCACGCCCTGGACACCCTGCCCAGCGTCGCCAACCCCAAAATCGGCTGGGCGTTCAACACCAACGACTGGCCCTATTCGGCAGCGGGCGAAGATAGCCCCAAGGCGGCGAACTATCCAAAATACATGGACACCGCCGGCGAGAACCCGCGCGGCGAGCACGCGCTGCGCGTACTTCAGGGGCGCCACGATTTCACGCCGTTCGCCCTGATGACCAGCGCCTACGACTCCTTTCTGCCAGCCTTCGGCCACCTGATCCCGGCCCTGACCGCAGCCTATGACGCCCTGCCCGCCAGCGATCC
>JAYVYH010000224.1:0-6285 GCA_043784385.1 Caulobacteraceae bacterium
CCACCCGCTCGCCGGCGAACGCCAGAAACGTACCGTCCCCGCGTTGGTTGGTATGACGCCGCTCAAAGCATGGGCAATCAACGGCGGAACACCCGGAGCCAATGTGTCGCAGGCGCCAAAGCCTCAGGCGAAAGCTTCGTCGAAGGCGTCCAGCATGGCGCGCCAGCTCCGGCGGTCGGTCAGGGCGTCATACTTTATGCCGGGCCGGCCGAAGGCGCTGGCGTCGGGGTTGGTGAACGAATGCTCGGCGCCGCCATAGAGGATGATCCGGCAGTCCACCCCACCGTCGCGCATTTCCTGTTCGAACGCCGCGCGCTGTTCTGGCGGGATCAGCGGATCGTCGGCGCCCAGTTGCACCAGCACCTTGGCCTTGATGTCTTTCGCGTCCTGGGGCCGCGCCGTCGCAAGCCCGGAGTGGAAACCCACCACCGCCTTGACGTCCGCGCCCGAGCGCGCCAGCTCCAGAACCGTCGTGCCGCCAAAACAATAGCCGATGGCGGCCAGGTGGGCGGCGTCGGTCTCTGGGCGGCCGGCCAGGACTTCGAGCGCCGCGCCGGCGATGGCGCGGATGCCGGATGGATCGGCCATGAAGCCGCCTAGACGCTGCATCATCTGGTTGAAATCGGTCAGGATCTCGGCATCGCCGTGGAAGTCCATGGCGAAGGCGACGTAGCCGGCTTCGGCCAGCCGCCGCGCGAAACTCATCACCAGCTCGCCTCGGCCTGGCGCTTCGGGGGCCAGCAGCACACCCGGCCGTTTGCCGGTCCTGGCCTCGTCGACGGCGAGGTATCCGAGGTAGCGTTTGCCGCCCACGGTGTAGGCGATCTCTTCGGTTTTCATAGGTCGTTTCCCAGCGTGGCGGATGACGATGCGGGGCTTTAGCGGCCGCCTGTTGTGGTCAAATTCATATCCGCGTCGGTTGAGGCGGGAAACCCCTGGCGATGGCTCGCCGAGCGGGACCTCATTGACAAAACCGGAGCGCGGTCCAGGAATTTATCGGACGCCGCCCAGGAGCGACGCGTGGGAGACGCATGGTGAACGACCACTACGAACTGGCCAAGGCGGCTCTGGCGAATGACGGCTGGTGCGTTTTGCGCGATGTCCTCGACCCCGAGGCGACCACTCACGCGCTGGAGAGGCTTTGGGCGGCGGCGGCCGAAAGCGAACGCCGTGGCGTGTCCACCGACATGCCCGCGCTGGATCCGAACGCCCAGAATGTGCGGGTGTTCAACCTGCTCGATATGGATGGCCTGTTTCGCGAGCTGATCCGCCATCCTCGGGCTTTGGCGCTGGCGAAATCGCTGCTCGGCGAGGCGTTCCTGATCTCCAACTTCACCGCCAATATCGCCCGACCGGGCGCGCGTTCGATGTCGGTGCACTCGGACCAGGCCTTGGTCGTGCCGGAGCCATGGGTCCATCCCTGGTCGATGAACATCATCTGGTGCTTGACGGACGTCCGCTTCGAGAATGGGGCCACTCTGTTCCTGCCCGGCAGCCATCGCATCGAGCGCCGCGCGGACCTGCCCGCGGATCCGGTGGCGGGCATGCGCCCGTTCGAGGCGCCGGCGGGATCGATCATCGCCATGGACGGACGGGTCTGGCACACTTCCGGGGCCAATATCACCGCCGACCAGGATCGCGCGCTGCTGTTCGGCTATTATAGTGCCGCCTTTCTGAGGCCGCAGGTCAACTGGAACGCGACGCTGTCGCCGGAAACCCAGGCTGGTCTGGATCCCCAGATGCGCCGCTGGCTGGGGTTGGACGCCGAGGCCAATATCGACCGCGCGGCGGAAGTCCTGGCGCCTCGAGCGGCCGTACCAGCGTAGACCGTCGTTATCCCAGTTTCAGAAAGCTGGGATGGCGGAAGGGATCGCCCTGGCGGAGGGTTCCGTGAAAGCCCTCGACACGAGGTCCGGCTGGACCCGGGCGTTCGTCATAGACCGCGTTGGCGCCGAAGAACCGCAAGGTGAGCGTCCGCCGCCGCGTGCCCGAGTGGGTCGGCGCGCCGCCGTGCAGCATGGCGGGGTGGAACAACACCACGTCTCCAGGCTCGACAGGAAACGAGACGATGTCGAACGCTTCACGGTTGGCTTCGATGTCGGGCAGGCGCGGCATCGGCGCGCTCGGGTGCAACGGCGCCGTATCGTCGCCGAGCTCGAAGCGTGAGCCGTTGTAGAGCACGCCCCGGTGCGAGCCGCGCACGAACTCCAGGGAATCCGCCGCGGTGGCTGTGTCGAAGGTGATCCAGGCCACGGCCAGATCGGCGCCCGCGATGGTCAGATAGGACGAATCCTGGTGCCACGGCGTGCGCCGCGCCTCGCCGCCCTCTTTCAGGAACACCTGTTCATACATGAACCAGATGTCGGGCGAGCCCCATAGATCGGTGATCAGTCGTGGCAATGGCGAGGCCCGCAGCATCTCGGTGTGACCCTCCAGAACTCGGGGGTTGTAGAGGTCCTGATAGAAGGTGGCGTCGGAATGCGATTTGAAGCGGCTGGAGCCGGGCCCTGGGTTCGCCAAGCTCCACTCCCAGGCCGCCAGCGCCTCGGCCAGCGCCCTTTCGTTCAAAGCTCGCGGCAGCAGCACAACCCCGTCGCGGGCGTAGGTCTCGCTCAGGGCGGGCAGGTCGAAGGCCATGTTGGGCGCGCTCCTCAGTGCATGTCGAAGAGATCGAGCGCGGTCTTGCCCAGGACCTTCTGGGCGTTTTCCACCGTCGTGGCGCCGAACACCGCCTGGATGGCGCTGCGGCTGTAGCCGAAGGTGCTTTCCTGGTGGGGATAGTCCGACGACCACATCACCCGGTCGGCGCCGATCCGGTGCAACAGCTCCAGGCCGGCGGGATCAGTCATGAAGGTCGCGTAGCAATGATTGAACCAGTACCAGCTGGGCGCATGCGCCAGCTTGGGGCTCATCGCGGTGGGGAAGGAATTATAGATCATGTCGGCGTCGTGAATCATCGACGCCACCCAGCACAGGCCACCCTCGACGAACACCACCCGCAGCTTGGGAAACCGGTCGAAAATACCGCCGAACGTCAGCTGGCCCCAGATATGCCGGAACCCCTGCATCTGTGTCAGCACGAAGGTTCCCGCGGCCCCCGGGGCGGCTGTGGGGATGGCTTCGCCGATGTGAAAGGCCAATGGGATGCCCGATTCCGCCACCGCGTCCCAGAACGGATCGAGCTTCGGGTCGCTATATTGGATCAGCTCGCCATCGACGTCCTTGCCGGGCTTGATCGGCACCATCAGGCAGCGGGCGCCTAGCTCCTGGCAACGATCCACCGAAGCCTTGGCGCCGGCCGGGTCCCAGTAGTTAGGGATCATCACCGGAAACAGCCGGCCCTTGCCGGCCTTGCAGGCCTGCGCGATGTGCTCGTTGTAGGCGCCGAAGGTTTCCGGCCGGTTCATCATCTCGCCGAACATGAACAGGCCGAACAGGCGCTGGGGAAAGATCGGCTCCTTCTCGACACCCTCGATGTCGAGATCCGCCAGACGCGCTTCGATATTGGTCAGCCCAGGGTTGCACTCCATCGCCATGCAGAGGTCGGCGGCGATCGGCGCGGGCGTCATCGGGCGGCCGGCCACGGTCAGTTGATACCCCCCGTCGCGGAATTCCATCCGGGGCGCCTGATCCTTCAGATGCTCGGGGAATCGGTCGATCCAAAGGTCGGTCTCCAGCATATGGCTGTCCGCGGAAATAATCCTCGTGCCCTCGGGCCAGGGTCCGGCAGACGCCTGCGCCTTGCGCTTGGGCGAGAGGGGAATGCCCACCATCTCGGGAATTTCAAGAACGAAGCCGTCGGCCATGGCTGTCTCCCGCGTCGTTCCAATTCCATGTCGTCTGAAAATTAGAACGTGTTGGAAAAATTTTGGCAGGTATGGCGATACGGATCAAGCCGTATGCACGGCCTGCTCTGCCTCGGCGGCGAGTTGGCGCAGAGTTTCTTGGTGCGACGCCCGGTTGATCTTGTAGCCGAGCAACAGCGTGAGGCCGACCGCGTGCAGAGCGATGATCGTCGGCGCATAAACCAAGGCGAGATTGCGGGTCACCTCCGGCGAGATGGTGGCCGGGTTCGAACCAGCCTTAAGATGGATCACCTCGATCAGCGTGGCCGCCGCGAGAATGCCAAAGCCTGACACCGCCTTGGCCACGAAGGCCGAGGCGGCGAAGAACAGGCCCTCGGAACGGCGGCCGGTCTTCAGCTCCGCCGCCTCCACCACATCGGCGATCATGGAAGAGCCCATCGTCTGAGCGACGATGATGAAGGTGGTGTTGATGATCGAGGTCGCGAAGATGATCCATAGCAGCGTCTGCGATCCGTTGGGTGGCATCAGTCCGGCCAGCCGCAGGAACAGCGGACCCAGGCCCACGACCACCGATAGGATAGTGAAGGTTATCGACGTGGCGCGCTTCCCGAACCGCTTTGAAAGGGCGGGCGCGGCGCCGAGGGCCAGAATAGCCGACAGGAACACGCCGAGGGTGAGCAGGGAAATCTGCTTGGCGGTGAAGCCCCAGAAGAAAGTATTGAAATAGTTGTTCAGCGAGGCGCCCAGGCCCGCGGCCATGGCCGCGGTCACGGTAGCCGCCAGCAGGAACAGGAACGATCGGTTGCTGAGGGATTCCCGCATCTCGCCGATGATCTGACCGGGGGTCAGATGCCGCCTGACCGGCGGGGCTTTCAAATAGGGAATTTGTTTGTGGGTGCCGGCCGTGGAGATCAGGATGGAGATGAAGATCACCACCGAGGCCACCAACCCATAGCGGCCATAGCCGATGGGATTGAGCTGGCCGATCTTGTGGGTGGCGTCGGGGGCCAGCAGGACGGCGAAGGCCAACAGATTGATCGCCAAGCCGCCCACCCAGGCGAAGAAATAGCGATAGCTGAGCAGGATGGAGCGCTCGTCGTAGCTGGTGCTGAACTCGGCGGCGAGAGCGGAGCTTGGCACTTCGTAGAACGACACCACGGCCCGGATCGTGATCGCCATGAACACTAGATAATAGAACAGGTTCTGGTGATCCCAATGCGGCGGGTTCCACAATGCCACATAGAGAATCGCCATCGGCAGGGCGGCCGCGTACATCAACGGATGCCGCCGGCCCCAGCGGGTGCGCAGATTGTCGGAGAACTGGCCGATCATCGGATCGATCACCGCGTCGAACACCAGCGCGATCATCAAAGCCAGCCCAACCAGGGTGGCCGGCAGCCCCATTACCTGATTGTAGAACAGCAGAAGCAGATAGCTGAAGCCGTTGTCCTTGACCCCGAAAGCCACCGACCCGAAGCCATAGAAAAGCTTGGTAGGAAGATCGATGTGGCGGTCGCCTGGGGCCGCTGCGGATGGCTTCATGGACCGTATGTCTCCCTTGGGTTTATAGTTTCCGCCATTCGGTCAAAGACCGGGGCGGCCGTCAATCGGTCTCTTTGTCGGGAGCAGAAACACCATGTCGACCACTGACGCGACCTATCCGCTGGCGGGACTGAAAGTCCTGGACCTGTCACGAGTGCTGGCCGGACCATTCGCGGGGCGGATGCTTTCGGATCTCGGCGCCGACGTGGTCAAGGTCGAGCCGCCGGATGGCGACGTGACTCGGTTTTGGGGCAAGGTGATCGGCGGTATTCCAGGTTACTACCACCAGCAGAACGCGGGTAAGCGCAACATCTGCGTCGATCTGCGCGCGCCCGGCGCGGCCGCGCTGGTCCTCGACCTGGCCCGCCACGCCGACATCCTGATCGAGAACTATCGGCCCGATGTCATGCCGCGATTGGGCCTGGGATATGAAGCGCTGAAGGCGGTCAATCCGCGTCTGATCATGCTGTCGATATCTGGCTTCGGCCACAACGGTCCCGAGTCGCGCCGTCCAGCCTATGCCCCGATCGTTCACGCCGAACTGGGCCTGATGGACCGCACCATGCGGCGGGGAAACGTGGCCAGGGGCGACCTGCCGCTGTCGGTGGCCGACACCAATGCCTCGCTACACGGGCTGATCGGGGTGCTTTCGGCGGTGATCATGCGCGAGCGGACTGGTTTGGGCCAGCACGTCGACATCGCCATGATGGACGCTACCCTGGTCAGCGACGACCAGATTCTCTACGAACTGGAGGACGCCGAGGGCTCCATGGGCCTGCCCAACGATATCTGGCAAACCGGCGCCGGCCCGGTTCTGGTGTCGGCCGACTTTCGTCACCTGTGGCGCAGCCTGAACCGGGGCCTGGGCTTCGCCGATCCGGGCGAGGGCGTGGAGCATCTGGCGACCAAGATCGCCGCGCGCCGCGCAGCGGTGGAC
>JAYVYH010000225.1:0-2795 GCA_043784385.1 Caulobacteraceae bacterium
GCGGGCTTCACGGTCATCGAGACCTGCCATCGGGGTTCGGCCCAAGGGGCCGTCAAGACCGTCACGGCCAAGGCGCGGATCATAGCGCCAGGCGACAACACCCGCTTTCGCCTGAGCTATCTCGGCGGGTTGATCCATCAAGACTACTGGATTCTCGACCATGCCGATGACAACGGCTGGCTGTTGATGGCTACGCCCGCCGGAAACTACGTCTGGCTGCTGTCCAGGCGTCCGGCGCTGCCCAACGCCACCCTCGCGGCCGCCGTCGGGCGGGCCGGGGCGCTGGGATATCCTCCATCACGGCTGATCTACCCGGCACAAGCTGGCGGTTGAGGCAATGACATACTTGACTCAGTGATCCAATCGGGTGACGTTCGCGCCCCATGGCGGGGCCTCAGCAAGAACATTTAAGTTCGGAAGAATGGGAAAACTGGATACCTATTCGACGAGCGACCGAACTCATTAGCGAGATTGCGCCTGATCCTGATGCCGCGCGGGACTATCTGATAGGTCGAATACGATCTGGCGCCATCCCTATCGCCGCGAGGGAACGGGTCCAAATCAACGAGCGAGGCGAGTTCACCCAACGCTTATATTTAGTGGTGACACGAACGGGCGTTCCCTGGGTCGAAAATGCAGACCCACGTTTTTGGGAGATTGGCGACCACACGGTCCGCGTTGCGGTGGACAGCACCGGCTATTCGGGAACGCGCGTCGCGGTCGAGTTTCACGGGGTCCGCCTTGAGCCATCAACACTTGGCCAGCTGTTGCGTGAGCTTGGAGCGCCTATCCACGCCAGTCCGATTCCGAACGAACCGGAAGACGTTATCGCCAAATACGGTTACGCCACCATTAGGGATGCGACCAATTCCTCATCGACGGAAATTGTTTCGTATGAAGCCGCCGAATCTCTGTCCCCCAAACCGCGGTGGGCCACGGAAGGCGACATTCGCGAATGGGTTCGACAATTCTGCACCCGCCAGCCGAACGCCTCATTTGCCGACGTGAGAGACAGCGCGAGGTCTCATTTTACAAATCTGCGATGCAGTGAGCGGGTCGTGAAGCGCGTAATTGATAAGCTTGGATTCAAAAAAGATGTAGGGAATCCAAAATGGAAACCCAATTCCGCGCAGAATTGAAACGCAGAATTGTACTTTGCATTTGGCGCCGATTTTGCCGCCTGCGAGCATGCCTCCATCCTCAACCGATGGAGATTCGTCAATGTGAACCTAAGCCCCAGAAACGACAAAGGCCGGACCCTGGGAAGGTCCGACCAATGTCACCATCCGGGCCACGGTGGGCGAGGAAGAGGCTCTACAACCCCTATAATCGCAGACCGTGGCCCATCCGACAACCGCAAATAGAAGGGCCTTGGGCCATGAACATGCGGATCAAAGGGCGTCGCATAAGCCGCGCTCATCACGTCTGGCGGGTAAAGTTCTCATATCGACGCCCCGTCATCGCTCGGTCCTAGACCGGCTCAATAGGAGGGCCACTCGGGGCGACTCGCGTGGTTTCCTTCGGGGCGACGCGCTGGCGCATCCCGTCAGTCGGACGTGGAAGGGGTATTGGCAGAGGTCGGCGGCGTAGATGGCTGTCCAAAAAGACCTGACACAAGGGTCCCGACCACACCGATGATGCTCACCGCCGTTCCGCCAACAAGCGCAAGGCCGACCCCCGACGGGAGCGCGAAACCGTTTGGGTGAAAGCCATTTAGCAACAGCATAACTATTGAAACCGAAAAATATACCCACATGAAGCTTATCAAGTGTCTGCCGACAATACGCCGCAATTCGGTAAGTGTTAACAGGTTTCTGTTCTCAATATTTACCCGGTCTAACTCTAGGCGGATTTGTTCGGATATATCTTTCGAGTCGGGAGCGCGGTCCGCCTCAACGAGTTTCCGGCCGGCAGCTATAAGCTCGCCTAACCGGGCGGGTTTATTCAGATCAGGACCCAAGCTCACTGAAATATTTCTTAATCAGCGGGTCATGGATGACGATATGCTTTCTGCCGGGACGGTAGACTTCTTCCCAGGGTGAACCAGTTTCGTGAGTTAGCGCCGAAAGCTGAAACGGATCAAAATCAGCATATCCAACATATACCTCCTCTATTATCTCCTTCTCATCGGGCTTGAACAAATCTCTGACAATTGATCCGCGAACAAGGGGTGTGACCGCCCAGTTATTTTCATGGATTAGGCTGACAACCCTCCCCGAACCGTAACGCTTTACTGCGTCGTAAAGGACGGGAAAAACTGGTCCAAACTCCCACGCCTCAATTGTGTCATTGGTTAGGGGCTTATTGGTAGTAGCCAAGCAAAAGCCGTGCGCAAAATAACAAAGCTTTTGAAGATGCATGGAGGTCAGCGATGAGTTGCTTTGCTCCGCTCTCGCTAGAAATTCATTCGCAATGGCAAGCACGCTGTGGGTCACCGCCCTGCCTCCTGTCTGTGTTCCGTGTTCGTTCACGTATAATATAGTGCTACGGTATGGAATCTGCCACAAGGCGCTAACTCATCGGCCTCACTCATGAGGTGCGGAGAGCTACGTTCCCTCGCGCTTTCGATCCTCGCGGGTTTGGCGATAGAGCCGCTCTTGCTCGGCCATTTCCTCGGGCGTCACCGCCAGCAAACCCTTCGCCAGTCGCATGAACATGTCGGTGGCGCTAGGCGGATCGCTTCCGCTTTCCTCGCCCTTGGCGGGGCTTTCAGTGGGCTGATGCGGCATGGGTGATCAAAGCCTTGTAAGTGATACGCTTACCGGAGACCGAGCCTAGCACCTTCATGAACCGTC
>JAYVYH010000226.1:0-3569 GCA_043784385.1 Caulobacteraceae bacterium
CTGGGAACGGCACTTCGCGGTCGTAGCCCAGGCGATGGGCCTTCCGCCTGGCTGACCCCGCGCCTGCGGGGGACGGTCCCGGAGGGTCAGGCGGAGAGCATGCGCCGCACCAGTTCGGGCATGGCAAGATCGGCGCCCTCGCGACTCTCGAAGCCGCCGTTGATCTGAGTTCGCGCCATTACCATTCGGCGGAACGCCTGGTAGAGGTCGGGCTCAGGATTTTCCGGATGGATCCAGAACATGTCGAGACCGCTCTGGTGGGTGAGCCCTGGCATGTCATAGATCGCCGCGCCGAGGGTGATCGTCGGCCGGTCGCGCGCTATCGCCGCCAAACCGGCGGTAGAATTGACCGTGATCACGCCGTGGGCGCGATCGAGCAGGCGGTTGAGATCGCCAGATCCGGTGAAGAAGACCCGGTCGGCGACGCCCGCCATCGTCGCCACCCGCGCCACCGCCGCGTCGCAACGCTCCAGACCGTGATCCAGCGGATGAGCCTTGAACAGCAGGCGCGCATGGGCCGGCGCACGGCGCGCGAAGCTCGCCACCACGCCGTCGATGAAGGCGGCGACGGTCGGAAAGGGTGAGTGGCGCAGTAGCTGGCTGTCGCCGGGCCGTTGCAGGAGGGCCAGGAACAGCGGTCCCGGCGTATCGACCAGGCGCGTCAATTGTCTCTTCCGACGTTCACGAAGCAGACTGTGGGCCAAGAGACCACGCACATGACCGACCATCTGCATGACTACCGGGTGACTGTAGGGAAATTTGTAAAGGGGGAAAATCGGCCATCCCAGGTAGGAAAACAGGTGGTAGGCGATATTCCTGACGACAACCGTCACGCCGAACGGCCTCAGAGCCGCGGGCGCTTCCTCCGGCGTCGTCAGCGCAGCCGCATGAACGGCCTCGGGGCTGCGGGGGAGCGACGAATTGGCGTTCACCCCATCCCGCTCCAGGGTTATCCAGTGCGGGCGAAAATAGCCGAGCTCCAGGACATGCGTCCGCAGGCCAAGGCCGCTCGCGAGAACCCGCGCGTCGGCGCAATAGGGGTGGCAGTCGCCGAACAGGATCAGATCGGTCACACCTGTCCGCTTTACCGTCGCCAGCAACCAGGACGCAAACCCAGTGCTGTCGCCGAAATAAGGATGGGCGTGGAAAAGCCCCCAATCGAACAGATCGCCGCCGTTCAGCAGGACCCGGTCGCACCGCGCGCCTTCGGCCCGTAGCCGCCCCGCCAGCTGGGCGGAGAAGGGCCCGAACGGTCCGGAGACAAACAGAAAGCGCCTTTCCCGCACTGCCGACGTGAGTTTGACTGGACCGCCGGCCCGGGAGCCGTCCCCCGCCTCCAAGTGCTTTAAAGCGATCATTTCCGAAGCCAGTCCCACCGCCGTCCCGCCTAGACTCGGGTTTGTAGACGCAACTGGGCGCCGAGGATCCTGGGGATCGGATCGACGATCTCAGCGAATGACACTGGTCACCCTCACATCATAGGCGACCTGGGAGATCACGTTCACAAGATCGAGAAACTTTCGGGCCTCCGCGATGTCCGCGCGAGGCACATAAAGAAGGTCGTCGGCCTGGACCTGGAAGGCGCCGGCCACGAAGTAACCATTGGGGCGCCGCAAGTCGAGCCGATAGACGACCGGCACGCCCCGCGGCGACGGCGCTGCGGAAACGCCCAGCGCCGTCGTGACGGCGGGTCTTTCGAAGCGGAATACAAGGACAGACGAGGCGTTCGCGGTCAGATTGTCCAGCCCGCCCGCGCGGCTGATCGCTCCCGCGAGAGTGAGGCTGTCGTCCTCGATTGCGGTCTGGCTGGATCGTCCCACCGCGCCGAAGATGCTGTACTTTCGAGGCTTATAGTTGAGCCGGACCTGATCCTCCGGCGCCAGGCGGACGTTCTGGGCGGAGTCGCGCATCAGCACTTCCAAGGGAGTATCGGCCGAGTCCGAGCCTCGGACCACCACGACATCCAGATCGGCAACGGGCTTGGTCACTCCTCCCGCCGACGCGATCACATCGAGTACCCGGTCATTGTGGATCGACAGCGGCACGTGACCGGCGCTGCGAACCTCCCCGACAACGGAAACCGAATTGGCGCGGCTTTCGGTAACGGCGACCGTGACCTGGGGATCGACGGCTTTTTTGCGCAGCGCCAAGCGAATGGTCTGGGCGGCGGCCCGGGCCGTTAGGCCAGCCACGGGCACATCGCCCGCGAAAGGCACCGACAACAGCCCGTCGTGATCGACGACCAGGCGCGGGAAGGTCTGGCATCCGCTGGCGCCGGTCGCGGCGGGTGGCCGGCCATAGATGCCGTTCGGGTCGGCCTCATAGATGGACACCGACAGAGTGTCGCCGTCCGCGATCAGGTCCACCGCCGCGCTGCTGGCTGAATGGGCGAGTCCCGCCAGGGCGATGGCGGGATGCGCGGCGATTTCCTGGGTGACGCGATAGTCCAGATCCACGAGCGCGTAGTGCGACCGTGTGGCGGCGGCGGATTGAACCATTCGCGCGGACGGCCCGTCATGGGGAAGGGTAGAACAGGCGCACAGGGTGAGACTGGCCATGGCAACCAAAACTGGGCGCATTCGACTCCCCGGGCGTCGTTGGCAGGAGTTGGTCAGCGGAGATGTCGCGCGCAAAACCGGTTACACGAAAACCCGACCGCAACGTTCCGTATTCCAGGGGCGTGACGATGTCGAGGGCGTCAGTCGTGACACGCACACAACTACGCTCAAGCCCGAGGCATTGTTTTTGGTTGCGCGCCAGCCCATCGGAGGTGAGAACCGCTCGAGCGGATCGGATGTCGGGACCATGTGGATTTGACCAACTCGGCAGGATTGTTCGACGAGCCCCCCGGCGAGGCCCCGGGCGCCCGTGGTTTCGTCTGGTCCCGCGACGCCGCGCGGCTGCCCTGGCTGTTCATCGTGATGGTGGCGGCGCCCGTCGTCGCTGTCAGCCTCTACTATCTGGGGTTCGCCGCCCCTATCTATGTTTCAGAGGCGCGCTTCGTGGTGCGTGCCCGGGGGCAGGCCCAACCCGCGGCGCTGGGGTCGGTGTTGCAGAGTGTCGGAGTGGAGCTCGGGCAGGGTCAGACCGACGCCTACGAAGTCCATGAATACATGACATCCCGAGACGCGGCCGGCGACCTGGTCCGCGATCATGGGTTGCGCGCCCTGCTCAGCCGACCGGAAGCCGACTGGCTGGCCGAATTTCCGCGCCCGTTCGAGACGGCGAGCTTCGAGAACCTGTTCCAGAGCTACAAGCGCTTTGTGGTGATCGGATACGATTCCAACACGGGCATCAGCACGCTGCGGGTCAGGGCGTTTCGAGCGTCCGACGCCCGCGCGGTCGCCCTGGCCCTGCTCGACGGAGGCGAGTCGGTGGTGAATCGCCTGAACGATCGCGCCCAGGCGGACGCCGTGTCCGACGCCAATCGCCAGGTGATCGAGGCCGAGGCCCATGGCCTTCGCGCCGAGGCCGCCCTGACCGCTTTTCGCAATCGCGAGCGGCTGATCGACCCGGCCAAGTCGTCGCTCGCGGGCCTGGACCTGGTGGGCAAGCTGGAAAGCGACCTG
>JAYVYH010000227.1:0-5015 GCA_043784385.1 Caulobacteraceae bacterium
AGGGGAAACCCGTCGCGTTGAATGTTTTCTGTGTCGGCGACAGCCTGGTGCGAACCAACCCCCTCTATGGCCGGGGCTGTTCCTTCGCGGCCATAGAGGCCCACGCTTTGCGCGACATTCTCGCCGACAGCGCCGACCCTTTCGCCAGAGCCCAGGCCTACAGCACCCGGACGCGGGATGTTCTGGAGCCGTTCTACGATGACATGCGCGGCCAGGATCGGGCGTCGGGGCGGCGAGCGGCCAACGGCCTCGACCCCGACTATCAACCGCCCTGGCGGGCGCGACTGATGCGGCGCTTCATCGAGGACGGGGTTGGCATCGCGGTGCGTCAGGACCCGGAGCTGTTCCGCGCGGCAATGCGGGCCTTCCACATGCTCGAGCCGCCGCGCGCCTGGCTGGGTAAGCCGACCACTCTGGCCAAGGTGCTGGCCACCATGGCCCGCGGCCGCAAGGCCAACGCCCATCTCTATCCCAAGAAACCAGGACCTGACCGCCTGGCAATGTTCGCCGCCCTCGGCCTGGCGGCCGGCGCCGATCTTGCGCGGCTGAAGGCGGCGGCCTAGCTTCCCAGGTGCATCGCGGTCAGTTCAGGGTGCGGCTCGCGGCGGGCAAGTGCAGGGAAAAGGCCGGGACCGCGGCGTCGAATGTCTCGCCGTCAGTGGTTAGCATCTGGTAGCTGCCCTCCATGCCACCCGAGGGCGTGGGCAGTGGACAGCCCGAGGTATATTCAAAACTTTCGCCTGGTTTCAGAACCGGTTGTTCGCCGACCACTCCAGGTCCCCGAACTTCCTCCACATGGTTGCGGCCGTCGGTGATCACCCAATGGCGCGAAATCAGCTGTACGGTCGCTTTGCCGAGGTTTTCGATCCGTACCGAATAGGCCCAGAAAAACCGTCTTCTTTCCGGATCGGACTGTTCGGGCAGAAAGCGGGGCGAAACCATAACCCGCACGTCCCGCGTCGTGGCCGAATAGGTATCCTCGCTTCGCCTGACGGTCATCACGCCGCGTCCAGCGCGCGTTCGAGATCTCGGGCCAGGTCCCTTGCACCCTCCAGGCCCACCGACAGTCGCACCCAGCCGTTGGTCAAGCCGATCTCGAAGCGCTGTTCCTCGGTCATCGATCGATGGGTGGTGGTGGGCGGATGGGTGGCCATGGATTTGGCGTCGCCGAGGTTGTTGGAGATGTCGACCAATTGTAGATGGTTCAGGAAGCGGAAGGCGGCTTCCCGCGAGCCCAGGTCGAAAGCGATCAGGCTGCTACCGGCCATCGCGTTGCCGCCGCCATTCATCTGTCGGGCCGCTACTTCGAACTGCGGGTGGTCGGGTCGGCCGGGATAGCGGCACGAGAACACCTTTGCATGGTCGGCGATCAAATCGGCCAGGGCCGCCGCCGTGTCGGTCTGGCGCCGAACGCGCAGGTCCAGCGTCTCAAGCCCCTTGAGCAGCACCCAGGCGTTGAACGGCGACAGAGCCGGACCGGTGTGACGCGCCAGATCCTTATAAGCCTCCTCCATCAGAACGCTGTCGCCGAGGATCGCGCCGCCCAGCACCCGGCCCTGGCCATCGATGTGCTTGGTGGCCGAATAGACGACGACATCGGCGCCCAGCTTCAGCGGCGACTGGAAGATCGGGGTCGCGAACACATTGTCCACCACCACCTTGGCGCCGATTTCCCTGGCGATCGCGCAGACGCCGGCGATGTCGCTGATCTCCAGCAGCGGATTGGCGGGGGTCTCCATGAAGAACAGCTTGGTGTTGGGCCGCACCGCGCCGCGCCAGGCCGCCAGGTCTGGCCCGTCAACCAGCGTGGTCTCGACGCCGAAGCGCGGCGCCCAGGTGTTCAATATCCACCGGCAAGAGCCGAACAGGGCCTTGCTGGAAATGATGTGGTCACCGGCGCGCACCAGGCCGGTGATGGCCATGTGCACGGCCGCCATGCCGGACGCCGTCGCGCGGCAGGCCTGCGCGCCTTCGAGCAGAGCCAGGCGATCCTCGAACATCTTCACGGTCGGATTGCCATAGCGGGCGTAGACATAGCCCGGCTCCGTGCCCGCGAAGCGCGCGTCGGCGCTTTCGGCGGTGTCGTAGACGAAACTCTGAGTCAGATAGATTGGCTCGGATGTCTCGCCGTGGGGGGATCGGGCCAACCCGCCGCGAATCAGGCGCGTGGCGGTCTCCCAGTTGTTCGGATCTTCGGCCATCGGGCGCTCCAAAAAGGGCCGGCAATAGAGGCGCCAGCCGGGTCCTGGTCAAGCCCACGCCCTGATCGTCGTGCTGATCCCCTGTTGGTCCCTTGCCTTAAGCCCGCCCATCCCCGAGTGTCGCCGGCCCATGATCGACCCCCCCGGTATACTCCCCTGCCAGTCCCTCGATGACCTGATCGCCCGCGGCGCTATCCACGCGCCGGGCGGCGTCGGAGCCGATCAGGTGCAGCCGGCCAGCCTGGATCTCAGGCTCGGATCTCGGGCTTGGCGTGTCCGTGCTTCGTTTCTGCCTCGCCCCGGGGCTTCGGTGGGCCGGCGTATCGCCGACGTGTCGATGCATGAGCTGGACCTGACGGCGGGCGCGGTTCTGGAACGAGGCTGCGTCTATATCGCCGAAATTCAGGAAGCGCTGAGCCTGCCGCCGGGTGTCGGCGGCCGGGCCAATCCTAAAAGCTCCACCGGCCGGGTCGATTTGTTCGTGCGGTTGCTCACCGATGGACAACCGGCGTTCGACAATGTCGAACCCGGCTACCGGGGGCCGATGTTCCTGGAGATCGCGCCCCAGACCTTCTCGGTGCTGGCGCGCGTGGGGACCCGGCTCAATCAGCTGCGGCTGAAGCGGGGCGCGCCAGCCGTATTGGCCGCGACCGATGTCGGTGTCGACCTGACCGGCGCCACCGCCGGTTTCCGCGCCCGACGCCACGCCGGGGTGATCGATATGGACCTGGAGTCCAGCCTCGATCCCCGGGATTTCTGGGAACCGCTGGAGCCCCGCCGGGGCGAACTGGTGCTCGACCCGGGAGAATTCTACATCCTGGCCTCCAAGGCGGCGATCGAGATTCCTGTTTCCCGGGCCGCCGAGATGATCCCGATCGATCCCGCGGTGGGTGAGTTTCGCGTCCACTACGCCGGCTTCTTCGATCCGGGCTTCGGTGTCGCCGAGGCGGGCGGCGAGGGCGCGCGCGGGGTTCTGGAGGTGCGCAGCCGCGAGACGCCGTTCCTGCTGGAGGACGGTCAGACCGTGGCCAAGTTGGTGTTCGAACCGCTCACTCAGCGGCCGGCGCGGCTGTATGGCGACGGTGGGTCACACTATCAGCGCCAGGGGCTGAAGCTGTCGAAGCACTTCAAGCCCTGGATCTGACTAGACGCCAGTCGAAATCCGCGACAATTCAGGCTGCGGCGCGCCGGTAGATCGTATTGATCGGCTTGGCCACCACCCGGCGCAGCATCAGCTCGAAGGCCTCAAGCGGCATGGTGTCATAGGTCGGCTCGAAGCTGTTCTGGTCATACAGATGGCAGAACTGGGCGCAGTATTCGAAATGCGGGTGACCGCGGAACTGTTCACGCATGTCACGGTCTAGGCCGATGTGATGGAAGAAATAATAGCCCTGGAAGATGCCATGCTTGTCGATCATCCAATGGTTGGCCTCGGACACATAGGGCTTCATGATCACCGCGCCGATCTCGGCGTGGTTGGAAGGCCCCATCAGGTCGCCGATGTCATGCATCAGCGCGCAGACCACATATTCTTCGTCCCGCCCGTCGCGGTGCGCCCGCGTCGCTGTCTGAAGTGAATGCTCCAGGCGGTTGACGGCGAACCCGCCCTCATCGGCCCCAAGGTCCTTGAGGGCCGTGATCAGGCGGTCGGCGTGGGCGCTGTTGAAGGCCTTGCCGGCGGCGCCGATCGCCGCCCAGTCCTCGGCGGTGCCCTGGGTCATGGCGCGGAAGCCCGCCTTCGAATTCATCTCGCCGTCGGCCATGGTCTTTATTCCTCTCCAGAAATTGACGATGCCATCGTGCGTCGGCGAACGCCCGGCGTCAACGCGGCGGCTTTGCAAGGCGACCAAAAACGCGTAACTCCCGACCCCCAGTCGCGGCCGTAGTTCAGAGGTAGAACGTCAGCTTCCCAAGCTGAATGACGCGGGTTCGATTCCCGCCGGCCGCTCCAACAATTCAATGACTTAGAGTCTATTTTTTGGACTAAATGGCTCCATTTGGGAGGCGTTTGGGTATTTTCGTCTTCGTTTCGTTCTTTCGGATGCGTTTGACCAACTCCGTAACAACGGCCTGCTGGTCCACGTAGCGGGTCAGGATGCGGTCAACTCGGTCCTTCTTCCACCCCATCACGTCAGCAACTTCGTCGCGGGACACGCCCGCCAGTCGGAGGCGTGTCGCGAAGGTCCCGCGCGTATCGTGGAGGGTCTTCTCGATCCCTGCCTTGCCGCTGGCCTCGACGATCTGGTGGGTTAGGCCCGACGCTGACCACGGCATACCACGGCTGTTCAGCAGCACATGGTCATCAGGAGCCCGCCGGCCGATGGACACCAGCAGTTCGCGGGTTTCTGCCAGCAGCGGTATCACTGCCGTGATTGTCTCACGGCTCTTCGACGTCGACTTCTCGATCACCAGGTCGCCAACTTGGCGCCAACGGAGGTCGATGAGATCGCCGCGTCTCAGGCCCGTTAGACAAGCCAGCCGCAGACAGCGGCCTACGGGGCCTGACGCCGTCTCGCAGAAAAGCCTGATCTCGTCTGGCGTCCAGATTTGGTCGGCACGGTTGGCGTCGTAGAGCTGGCTCACGCCAGTCGCCTGATTGGCTCGCAGCAGTCCGCGATCGAAGGCGAACCCGAGCACACGGGAGAGGACTTGCATCCCGTAGTCGGCGGTGCGCGGACGGTCCGCGTACTCGTCACGCCAGTCGACAAGATCCGAACGGACGCGCCTGTCTTCCAACGCCCGATAGGTGAGGGCTCCGATGTCGTGGATAGCGATCCGGTCCAGCCAGCGCGCCCACTCCTTGCGGGTGGAGTC
>JAYVYH010000228.1:0-5619 GCA_043784385.1 Caulobacteraceae bacterium
CCTGCGCCTGGGGCCAGTCAAGCTCGAAGCTGCGGCTGGTTTCCGCGGCGGGGCTGGGTGCTACCCGGATGGAGACCTCAAGTAGCACGCCCAGGCATCCAAGGGCGCCGGCCATCAGGCGAAAGCCATCAAAACCAGCGACGTTCTTGAACACCGTGCCGCCCAGCCGTAGCGTCTCACCCTTGCCGTTCAGCACCGTGACCCCGAGCACGCTGTCCCGAACCGCCCCGGCGAAGGGCCGGCGAGATCCGGAAAAGCCGGAGGCGACGACGCCGCCGAGTGTGCTGCTGGGTCCCAGGATCGGTGGTTCGAACGCCAGCATCTGGGCGTTTCGCGCCAGCAGCGCCTCGATCTCCAGAAGCGGCGTTCCGGCCCGGGCGGTGATCACCAGTTCGCTGGGTTCATAGTCGACCACGCCCCGATGGCCGGCCATCTCCAGGCGCTCCCCAACGGCGGAGCGGCCATGGAAGGCCTTGGTGTCGCCGCCGACGATGCATAGTGGCCGTGTCTCGGCCGCCGCGGCGCGCACCCTCTCGGTCAGGGCTTCGGTGAGGTCGGATGACCTAGAAACGGTCGAGATGAGCAAACGCCGCCTTTCCCGCGTGAACATGCATCGCCCCGTATTCCGCGCAACGCGCCAGGGTCGGAATGGCCTTGCCTGGGTTGAGCAACCCGGCCGGATCGAAGGCGGCCTTGATGGCGAAGAACGTCTCGATCTCCGCCGACGAGAACTGTACGCACATCTGGTTGATCTTTTCCCGGCCGACGCCATGCTCGCCGGTGATCGTGCCGCCCATAGCTACGCAGAGCTCGAGGATGGCCCCCCCCAAGGCTTCGGCGCGCTCGATCTCGCCGTCCCGATTGGCATCGTAAAGGATCAACGGGTGCAGATTACCGTCGCCGGCATGGAACACATTGGCCACCGCCAGGCCGTGCTCGCCGGAAAGCCGCTCGATGGCTTCGAGCACATCGGGCAGACGTCGCCGGGGGATGGTGCCGTCGATACAATAGTAGTCAGGCGCGAGGCGGCCCATGGCCGGAAAAGCGCCTTTTCGGCCAGCCCAGAACAACTTTCGTTGATCCTCGTCCCGCGCCAACCTGACCTGCGTCGCGCCCGATGCTTCGCAGACCGCGGCCACCCGGGCCAGTTCGGCGCCGACATCGCCATCGGCCCCGTCCAACTCGCAAAGCAGGATTGCGGCGGCATCGGTCGGGTAGCCGGCGTGGGTGTGCGCCTCGGCCGCGCCGAGGGCCAGGCGGTCCATCATTTCCAGCCCGGCCGGAATGATCCCGGCGGCGATGATCGCGGCTACCGCCTCACCCGCGTGGCGGACATCGGCGAAGGCGGCCAGCATCACCTGGGCGTGGGTTGGCGTGGGGAGCAGGCGCACCGTGATCTCGGTGACCACCGCCAGCAGCCCCTCGGACCCCGTCATAAGTGCGGTGAGATCAAAACCTGGCGTGTCAAACCCGTCGCCGCCCAGGGTCAGCGTCTCGCCATAAATGGTGACGACATCGAGTTTCTGAATGTTGTGGACAGTCAAGCCGTATTTCAAACAGTGAACGCCGCCGGCGTTCTCCGCTACGTTGCCGCCGATGCTGCAGGCCAGTTGGGATGAAGGGTCGGGGGCGTAAAACAGTCCGAACTGAGCGACCGCGTCGGAAATGGCCAGATTGCGGACGCCGGGCTGAACGCGCGCGGTCCGAGCCTCAGGGTCGATCGCAAGGATACGGCTCATCCGCGAGAGACTAAGCAGCACGCATCCAGGCGAGGGCAGGGCGCCGCCCGACAGGCCGGTGCCCGCGCCCCTGGCGACCACCGGGACGCCCAGGTCGGAGCAAGCCTTCAGCACGGCTCTGACCTCACCGACATCGCGGGGCAGAGCCACTACCGCCGGCATGCCGCGATAGGCGGCCAGGCCGTCAGTCTCATAGACCCGCATGCCTTCGGCCTGGGTCACGAGGCCGTCCGCGCCGAGGAGGGGCGTCAGCGCCGCGATCAGCCGCGCTCGGTCGATCGGCACGAAGATGGGATCGACACGATCGTCGAACTGGTCGAGCATGAAACAAGGCGTTATAGTGATATGTGGCGTTGGTCGATGGGGTCGGACGGGTGTGTTGGCAGTTGTTCTTTAGGCGCATGGGCCACACTGCGATTTTGTTCGACGATCCTTCCGAGCCCCGCAAAGGGCGTTTGATGGGCGGAAAATCGACAAAGCTCGTCCTATTTCAGCTTAACCGCTAGTCAGACGCGGAAACGCCAGCTAAATCCGCTTTCATCAACAAGTTCGGAACGGTCTCATGCCGCGTGGCACAGTCAAATTCTTCAACGGCGCCAAAGGCTTCGGCTTTATTGCGCCAGACGACGGCGGCGATGACGTCTTCGTACACGTCTCGGCGCTAGAGCGATCGGGCCTCGGTAGCCTGAATGAGGGTGACCAAGTCAACTTCGAACTCGAACAGGATCGCCGTTCCGGCAAGCTGGCCGCGGTCGATCTTCAGGTCACGGGTTCGTCAGGTCCCGCGCCCCGCACCCCTCGGGCGGGTGGCGCGGGTGGTGGCGCGCCGCGTAGCTTCGGTGGTGGCGGCGACCGGGATTCGTTCCAACGGCGCCCGAGCCCGAGCCCCAGCGGCGGGGGCGGGGGCGGTGGTTCACGTGACCCGGCCGGCGCCGGCTCGGGGGTGGTGAAGTGGTTCAACACAACCAAGGGCTTCGGTTTCATCCAGCCCAGTGATGGCGGTGCGGACGTTTTCGTCCATATCTCGGACGTAGAAAAAGCGGGCCTGTCCCGCCTCGCGGACGGGCAAGCAGTATCCTACGACCTCGAATCGGACCGTCGCACCGGCAAGACTTCGGCGACTAACCTGCGGGTCGAGAGCTAGTCAACATTCCCGCGGGGTCCGACGGCCCGCTGACAAGCGGGCGCTGTCTGCATAGCGTCGCGAGGCGTTTTCGTTGATTTCGTATTGATGTTATTTGTCCATTGGCGACGTGTTCGAGGCTTCGGGGGTCTGGAAGACTGGCCCGCCAACGTAGGATACGCAGACTTTTTTCTGGCTCATCGCGGGGTAGGCGCGATGAGGGTGAAAGAATTCCCCGCCAAGCAGCATTTCGGGAAAGCCGGCAACCGCTTTCGGGACCATCGACCTGATGTGAGCCGCCTCATCGGCGGTGAACATGTCGGCAATGTCGATCCTGGCGTTCTTGACGGTTTGGTCGCCGAAGCTGAAGGTTGAGAACATGTTCGTCTGGGTTCTCAGACGCTCTCCTGCCACGCCGCGCGTGCTTGAGATCTTGCCCTGCCCCACCGGCGTTATTACCGAACCGACCCTACGGGCGGCGGTAGCCGTGAGAGTTGGCGTGCTTGCGCCCGAGTCCATTTCCGCAAGCACGGGCTTGCCGTTCACCGCGACCCTGACCTCGATCCTCTTCTCCGACGTGGATGTTATGAGCGGGACGACCGAATAGGAGCCACCTCAATAGACGACCTGTTCGGCGAGGCAGTCCTTCGCTTTGAAGAAGCCTACCTTTTTGCCTCGCACGTCGAATTCCATATCGGCTTGCAGCAAGAAGACGGCTCCGATTAAGCCCTGCGCTTCTGGAACACTCAGTCATCCAGCCACCATCAGATTGAAATTATGGGTTGTAATACCAGCTATTTCAAACTGCTTAATTCTTGTCGTACCAAGCGGGGTCGAACCGCCAACACCAGACACCGTATCCTCGCCGTTCGATGACCATATGTGTCCAAGGTCTTCAGCCGATCGGCGGAATAGCAACGTGACTGGGGAGCCAGTATCCAGGAACAGTCGGATGGGATGGGATGGGCCGCCGCTGCAGGCATCGCCGAAAGGATTGTCAGGAGCGCGGCGACTCCAAGTGTTTGGGTGACCGTCGCCACCTCCTGTCTCTCCGGAGGACCTACCCGAAAGTTTCCGTGAATCTGATATTCCCCGCTTCCAGGCCTTTGAGCACTACTTCAAGTCCCCCAGATTTAATCATCCATTCCAGGCGGTGATCGCGATATTCGCGTTTGAACAGGCCTTGGGCGACCAATTCCGGTACGTTGGAAGCGCCTCGGTCAAACGCCAGGGCTTCGCCCAGCGTTTTGGCGACGGCCGGGCGTTCCATCACCCGCGCGAACCAAGCCGATAGCTTCGAGTTCTCGGCCGGGCGGTTACCCATGCTGATTGAAGCGCTGACATAGGGCGCCACCGAAAGATCGCCCCACCCGAAAGTTTGTCCATTGAACCATGGGGCGTCGCCAAGTTTGCCTTCAAGCCAGATGTAGTAACCCTGGGTCTGGTGAGCGGCGTTGGCCAGCAGGGTATTGGCGAGGTCACCAGTAGCGCGCTGGAACCAGCCGATTTCGCCCAACCCCCAGTTGATGGCCTCGAAATGGGTGTCCATCACCTCTTCGATCATCCGCACCCTGGCCCGGTCGCCGGGCGCGACCGGCAGAAGCGAGGGTGTCGGCCATTTGTCCTCGATGTATTCAAGGATGATGGTGGAATCGAATATCTCGACATCGCCGTCGATCAACACGGGCACCTCGGCGCGCGGATTGGCGCGGGTGAAATCTCCGCCCGCGCCACCGGCTCCGAGCCCACCGGGCTGGGCTACCTTGAAGGCTACGCCCTTTTCGCGCAGAGCGATCTTCACTTTCTGGGCATAGGGAGAAAGCGGATGCTCATAGATCGTAACCATGATGGGGTGTCCTTGCTCAGGCTTCATTGCTGAAGATGATGGTGCCCGAGGCGGCGAACATGCCCCCGACGCCGTGGCTGACGGCTACCTTGGCGCCGGGAACCTGGGCCGGCGCGACGCCACGCATCTGACGCACGCTCTCCTGAAGCGCATACATGCCGTACATGCCCGAGTGCATATACGAGAGGCCGCCGCCGTTGGTGTTCAGCGGCAGTTTGCCCCCTGGAGCGGTGTTGCGATCGGCGATGAACGCCGCCGCTTCGCCCGGTTTGCAGAAACCCAGATCCTCCAGGCCATAGAGCGGCAAATGCGCGAAGGCGTCATAGATCATCAGGTGATCGACATCGGCATGGCTGATTCCAGCCTCGTCGAAGGCCTTCTTGCCCGAGACTCGGAAGGCCTTGGAGCTGGTGAAGTCCTCCATCTGGCTGACCAGGGGCGTCTCCACACTCTCGCCCGTGCCGAGGATGTAGACCGGCTTGGTTGGAAAGTCCTTGGCGCGCTCGGCGCTGGTCAGGATCAGGGCGCCGCCGCCGTCGGTGACCAGGCAGCACATCAACATCCGGAACGGCCAGGCGATCATCGGCGAGTTGAGGACATCGTCGACCGTGATCGGGTTCCTGAAGCTGGCGCGCGGGTTCATGGCCGCCCATTCCCGCTGGATCACCGCGACCATGGCCAGGTCCGTTTCAGTATAGCCGCGAGCTTTTAGGTAACGCATCACAGGGATGGTGAACATCGTCGGTGGTGAGGTGACGCCGAAGGGCATTTCGAACTGACCCATCAGGCTGGCTGGCGCGCGTCCGAAGCCGCCCCCCCCTCCGACCCGCGAGCGCCCGCTTTCACCGTGGGTGATCAGCACCGTCTTGCAAAGGCCCTCGTTGATCGCCGCCGCCGCGTGGCGGACGTGC
>JAYVYH010000229.1:0-9882 GCA_043784385.1 Caulobacteraceae bacterium
ACAGACCAGCCGACGGTGACCATCTGGACCGCAGATATGGCTGGCGGCGCCCCGGTGAAGGTCGCCGAAGGCGAGTCGCCGACCATTTCCGCGAAGGGCGTTCTGGCCTTCATCAAGGACAAGCAGGTCTGGACCGCGCCGCTGGACGGCTAAAACGACGGCCCAAAGGACAGCAAAAGAGGCAAGGCCGAGCGGCTGTTCTTCGATCGCGGCAAGGCCGGCGAACTGGCCTGGTCGCCGGACGGCGAGCGCTTGGCCTTCGTCTCGGCGCGCGGCGACCACGCCTTCATCGGCGTGTTCACTTCTAAGGGCCGGCCGCTGACCTATCTGGCCCCCTCGACCGGGATCGACCGCTCGCCGCGCTGGTCTCCCGACAGCCGGCGGATCGCCGTTACCCGCCAGCCGGGCGACGGCGGCGCGCCGGAGACCATGCTGGAGGAACACCCCCAGCCGTGGTCGATCTTGACAGCCGATGCGGACGGAGGAGCCGCTTACACAGTTTGGAAATCACCGAGAACCTTGGATGGCTCCTATCCGGACGTGGCCGGCGAGGCCAATCTGATCTGGGCGGCGGGCGACCGGCTGGCGTTCCTGGCCGAGACCGACAACTGGCAGCACCTCTATTCGGTCCCGGCCGCCGGCGGCGCCGCCCTGTTGCTGACCCCCGGCGCCTTCATGGTCGAGCATGTCGCCAAGAGCGCCGATGGGCGGTTCCTGGTCTATGACGCCAACACTGGCGCCGACGCCAACGACGGCGAGCGCCGCCATCTGTTCACCACCCCGGTAAGCCAAGCCGCGCCCGTCGCCCTCACCCGGGGCGATTCGATCGACTGGACGCCCGTCGCCGCCGATCAGTCGCACTTGGCCTTTATCGCCGCCGGTCCCAAGGCGCCGCCCGAAGTTGTCCTGCTCGACCGGGTTACGATCGACAGGATTCCCTACGGCCGACGTGAGCTGGTGAGCGCCGCCGCGAGCTTCCCCGCCGACTCACTAACCGTCCCCAAACCGGTCACCTTCCAAGCCGCCGACGGGCTGACGATCCACGGCGACCTGTTCGAAAACTCGGCCGACGGGAAGGCGCCGCCGAAGCCGGCGGTGATCTTCGTCCACGGTGGGCCGCCCCGGCAGATGCTTCTGGGCTGGCACTACATGGACTATTACACCCACGCCTACGCAATGAATCAGTATCTGGCCGCCCACGGCTATGTGGTGCTGTCGGTCAACTATCGGCTGGGCATCGGCTATGGCCGGGCGTTCAACCACGCGCTCCATGCCGGCTTTCGGGGCGCGGCGGAATATCAGGACGTCCTGGCCGGCGGCCGTTTCCTCCAAACCCTTCCGGAGGTCGACTCCAAGCGGATCGGCATCTGGGGCGGCTCCTACGGCGGCTATCTGACCGCCATGGCGCTGGCTCGGAACTCCGATCTGTTCAAGGCCGGAGTCGATCTGCACGGCGTCCACGATTGGTCGGTAACCCTCGGCAAGGAGATTCCGCCTTCGACCCGCTTCGAGAAGGGCGACCGGGACGCCGCGATGGCCGTGGCCTTTCAGTCCTCGCCGGTGGCCGATTTGACCCGCTGGACCTCGCCGGTGCTGCTGATCCAGGGCGATGACGATCGTAACGTCGAGTTTCACGAGACCGTCGACCTGGCCCGGCGGCTGGAGGCGCTGGGCGCACCGTTCGAGGAACTGGTGCTGCCCAACGAGATCCACGGCTTCCTACGTTACAAGTCCTGGCTCGCCTCCGACACGGCGACCGTCGAGTTTCTGGATCGTCACCTTGGGGCTGGAAAAAATCCGGGCTAAGACGGGTCTCGAAGAAAACCCTGCTGGAGGATACCCGGTGACCGCGCTCAAATTCCTGATCAACGGCCGTCTCGAGGACGGTGACATGACCATGAAGGTCATCAATCCGGCCACCGGCGCCGAGGAGTTCGACTGCCCCCGCGCCTCGATGGCCCAGCTCGACCGCGCCGTGGCCGCCGCCAAGGCCGCCTTCCCAGCCTGGAGCCGCGCGCCGATGGCCGAGCGCAAGGCGGCGCTGCTGAAGATCGCCGATATCATCGAGGCCAACGCCGCCGAGCTGGCCCGGATGCTGACCCAGGAACAGGGCAAGCCGATCGGCGACGCCACCGGCGAGGTCTATGGCGCCGCCGCCTTCTTCCGCTATTTCACCAGCCTCGATCTGCCGATGAAGGTGATCGAGGACAGCGACGGCAAGCGGGTCGAGGCCCATCGTCGGCCGCTGGGCGTTGTGGGCGCGATCATCCCCTGGAACTTTCCGCTGATCCTGATGGCCTTCAAGGTCCCGGCCGGCCTGATGGCCGGCAACACCATGGTGATCAAGCCAGCCGCCACCACGCCGATGGCCACGGTGCGCCTCTTCGAGCTGATCAAGGACGCGGTCCCGGCCGGTGTACTCAACGTGGTCGCCGACGCCAACGATCTGGGCGGCGCCATCACCAGCCACCCAGACATCCGCAAGGTGTCGTTCACGGGCTCGACCGCCACCGGCCGCAAGGTGATGGCCGGCGCCGCCGAAATGCTCAAGCGCATTACTCTCGAACTGGGCGGCAACGACGCCGGCATCGTGCTGGAGGGCTCCGACCCCAAGACCGTGGCCCCCAAGATCTTCGGCGCCGCGTTCCAGAACAGCGGTCAGGTCTGCATCGCCATGAAGCGGGTTTATGTCCACGAGTCGATCTATGACGCCATGTGCCTGGAGCTCGCGGCTCTGGCCAACGCCGCGGTGATCGGCGACGGCCTCGAACAGGGCACCCAATACGGCCCGCTGCAAAACAAGATGCAGTACGACCGGGTGCTCGAACTGATCGAGGACAGCCGCCAGCATGGCAATATCATCGCCGGCGGCGAGACCCCCGACCGCCCCGGCTATTTCATCCGCCCGACCATCGTGCGCGACATCACCGACGGCACTCGGCTGGTGGACGAGGAGCAGTTCGGCCCGGTCCTGCCGGTGATCTCCTACTCCGACCCCGAGGACGCGCTGGTCCGCGCCAACGCCAGCCCCTGGGGCTTGGGCGGCTCGATCTGGTCCACCGATCTTACCAAGGCCTACGACCTCGCCTCGCGGATGGAGGCCGGCACGGTGTGGATCAACAAGCACGCAGACCTCGCCCCCAACATCCCGTTCGGCGGCGCCAAGCAGTCGGGCCTGGGTGTCGAACTGGGCGAAGAAGGCCTGAACGAGTTCACCCAGCTGCAGATCATCAACATGGCGAAATAGGGGGCCGACGCGATCCAGCCGGTCGGCATCGCGTGGTATATACGCGGCTGGACAAGGGCCGCCCGCCAACCAGATTCGGCGAGAGATCACTCCTGGGATTACCGCCGAATGACGGTGACAGTGAATGACGGTGACAGTGCACCCAATTGGTGGGCTCTCCAGCCGGGCCCAGACGTTTCCCATGGCAGCCTCGCCCGGGCCCTGTTTCCCGGTGCTGCTCACCGGTCACCCAGCGCGGCGCCGGCCGCCGCTGGACTTGGATGCAAAACAATTTCCGACCGGCGGGCACAGCGCGCCGCCAACACCATTGACGCGCAATGTGCAATAGGTTGTCTTCGGCCCATGCCTGGGTCCGCAAACGATCTGATCTCACCGCCGCTCATGTTGTCGCCAGTAGCCGCCACCACCGTATCTACGGTGATTGGCGGTATTTTTGGTGCTTCCGCAAAGTCTCTTACCCCGAACTCTTCGCGTTCCGACCCGCCGTGTCACCCGGCGCGGTTGTCGCGGACATGCCATCGGGGATCCGATATGGTTTGAGGCTGGTCAGCCTACCAAATAGCGGGCTTCAGCCCCGGCCGGCGAGCGCGAGTCGGGCGCCGAACCCGATGAAGACCAGACCGGTGACCCGGTCCATCGCCGTCACCACACCGGGCCGTTTCATGAATAGGCCGATGGGAACAGTGGCGGCGATCAGCACCGCGAACCACAGCAGGCCCAGCACGACGTGGATACAGGCCAGCATGAAGGTGTAGGGGGCCATGTTCATGCCGGGTGGCGTGAACTGCGGCAGGAAGCTCACATAGAACACCCCGATCTTGGGATTGAGCAGGTTGGTGAGCAGACCCCGGCGCAGCGCATCAAGTCCACCCCGACGGGCCGCCGAAGTCGCCGAATCCAGAGCCAGCATCCGTCGAGGCTTCCAGATCAGCTTGGCCCCGAGATAGAGCAGATAGGCCGTTCCAGCCCATTTCAGGCCCAGGAACGCGACGGGCGAAGCGGTGATCAGGGCGCCGAGCCCGAGGGCGACGGCCGCGCCCCAGATCAGGCATCCCAGCCCGATGCCGATCGCCGCCAGGACGGCGGGCCGGCGTCCTTCCACCGTCGCGGCGCGCAGCACCATGGCCGTGTCGACCCCCGGCGTCAGGGTCAGCAGCCCGGCGGCTGCGAGGAAGGCGATCAGGGGCTGGGCGACGGTCACGCTTCGATCCTAAGCGGCGGCTCCTGATCTCACCATGCCGGTTGACGTGGTTCGGGCCGGAAGGCCAAAAGACCGGCAAGAACCGCCCGAGCCGGTCCAAGGAGCAGACATCCATGACGACGCGACACCTGGTCGACCCCGCCCTCGAAAGCTTCATCGAGGCCCCGCCGCTGGAGATCACCAACGAGACCCTGCCGGCCGTGCGCGAAGCCCTGAAGGGCATCTACGCCGCGGTGCTCGGAGACGCCGATCCCGAGGTGACGATCACCGAGCATCTCGTCCTCGGCCCCGCCGGCGCTCCGGACGTGCGCCTTCATGTCTACACCCCGCCGGGGCCGAAGACGGCTAGGCCGGCCCTGTTCCATATTCACGGCGGCGGTTTCATCCTCGGCGACGCGGCGATGATGACCCCGCTCAGCCAGGGCCGAGCCAAGGCCTTCGATTGCGTGGTGGTCAGCGTCGACTATCGTCTCGCGCCTGAGACGCCCTATCCGGGCCCGGTGGAGGACTGCTACGCCGGTCTCAAATGGATGGTCGAGCACGCGGCCGACCTCGGCATCGATCCGAGCCGGATCGCAGTCGGCGGCGAAAGCGCCGGCGGCGGTCTAGCGGCGGCCACATGCCTGCTGGCCAGGGACCGGGGCGGGCCGGCGATCGCCCTGCAGTTCCTGATCTATCCGATGCTCGATCACCGCACGGCGACGCCAGCCGACGTCCACGCCAATCACCACGCCGGCGAGTTTGCCTGGACCCATGGCGCCAACCGCTATGGCTGGACCGCCATGCTCGGCGACATCGATCCGGCCGGTCCGGTTCCCGCCGCCTGCTCGCCCGCCCGTGCCGCGACCCTGGCCGGCCTGCCGCCGACCTTCATCGGCGTGGGCGCCCTCGACCTGTTCGTCGACGAGGACATCGACTACGCAGCGAGGCTCGGGCGCGACGGGGTTTCGATCGAACTGCATGTCTATCCCGGCGCCTTCCATGCCTTCGACGTGGTGGCGGGCGCTCCGGTGGCGATCCAGTTCCAGGAAGACTGCGCCCGCGCGCTGAGGAAGGCGTTTGGACGATAGGCCTAGGGAGAGCCCCATCGTGCGCGAGCCTCGTCAGTCGCGTCTCGGCGTCGGGCTCTGGCTGGGCCTCCTCGCAGGCTTGCTTACCTTGTTTCTCCTCGCGGCGTGGCTGCTGCCGGCAGATCGGAGCGGCGTCGATTGGCCGGAAGTACTGCGGCTGTTCGGGGTGCTGGCGCTGGTGACCAGCGGGCTGGCGCGGGTGCGCCGGGTCAATCTCGGCGCCACGGCCAAGATCGTGGCCGGTTGGGCGACGATTTTCCTGCTCGCGGTGACTGGCTACGCCCTGCGCGACCACGCCGGACGCCTGGTCTCGAGAGTCCGTTCGGCCTTGGCCCCGGGCTATGCGGTGGCGGAGTCCGCGTATTCCCTCGTGGTGGGGCGAGGGGAGGGCGACGCCTTCTCCGTGGTGGGTCGGGTGAATGGCGCGCCCGTGAGGTTCATGATCGATACCGGATCCACCGAGATCGTGCTCAGTCCCGCCGACGCCGAGCGGGCCGGCTTGCACCCCGCCGATGCCGACTATTCACGGCCAACGGAGACGGCCAATGGTTTGGGACACGGCGCGGCGTCGATCATCGACAGCCTCGCGGTCGGTCCAATTCGGCTGGTGGACGTACCTGTGTCGATCAACAAGGCCCCGATGAGCATGTCCCTGCTCGGCATGCCGTTCCTCAAGCGCCTCGACTCGTTCGAGGTGCGGGGCGACCAGATGTTCTTGCGCGGCGGAAACTGACGCACCGGCGGTGTGAGTGCGCCGGAGGTACGATGGGTTTGCCGGCCCTCATCTCCACCACGCCGATGCGGTTGCCCGCCGGGTCGCGGAACATGCCGAGGATCACCACGCCTGGCACGACAAACTGGGGTTGGTCGATCGTCCCGTCGGCGGCGACCACCGCCTTCAGCGCGGCCGTGACGTCGGGAACGCCCAGATAAAGCACTTTGTCGGCGGAATCCGGCCGAAGGGTTCCATCCAGCACGCCGGTGCTGTCCCGCCCGATAAGCCCGGACGGACCGATCTTCCAACCGAACACACCGCCGGAGAAAGCCTACAGCTTGGCCATGTCCGGTCCGGCGATGTCGAAATAGACCAGCGGCGCCGGGGGTCCGCTCGCTGCGGCAAGCGGTGGCGAAATCAGCAGAGCAGCCATCAGAAAGGCAAAGCTCAGAACCCGGCTCATCCACGCCACTTGTTCTGGCCGCCATGCGACCCAGGGCCGGTCAACAGAACCCCAGCGTGACGACGCGATCAAGCGTGATTTGCGCCCAAGAAGTGTTGGTGTGGCGGGCGGATCGAAAACTGATAAATTGATCCCAACGCCTATCCATGGAGACCGTCCGCATGCCCCGCGCCAATCATCTCGGCATCCGTCCTCTCAATCCGACCATCGGAGCGGTCGTTTCGGGGATCGACGTTCGTGAAGAGCCCGCCACCGGGTTGATCGACGAACTGCGGGCCGCGCTGCTGACCCACCAGGTGCTGTTCTTCGAGGACCAAAACCTCAGTCCCCAAGAGCAGAGGGATTTCGCGGCGCGGTTCGGTGAACTGCACACCCATCCGCTCTATCCGGGCGACGAGGGCGCCCCAGAGATCATGGTTCTCGACAATCACCCGGGCAATCCCACCGACAACGACATGTGGCACACCGACGTCACCTTTCTGGACCGGCCAGCCATGGGCGCCATTCTATATGCCCACCAGGTGCCGGAAGCCGGCGGCGACACCCTGTGGTCGAGCATGACCGCCGCCTACAAGGCCCTGTCCCTGCCGATGCGCGCCTTCCTGGAGGGCCTCTCCGCCGTGCACGATTTCAGCCACGCGTTTCCGGCCGAAGGCCTGGCGGGCTCGAACGCCGGGCGCGAGCGCTACGAGACCGCCCGCGCCGACCATCCGCCGGTGATCCACCCGGTTGTGCGCACCCATCCGGAGACCGGCGAGCCGGCCCTGTTCGTCAATTCGGTATTCACCGCCCGCATCAAGGGGCTACGGCGCGAAGAGAGCCGGGCGCTTCTGGAGTTCCTTCACGGGCACATCCAGAAGCCGGAGTTCTGTGTCCGATGGAGCTGGCGTCCGGGGGCCGTGGCCTTCTGGGACAACCGCTGCACCCAGCACTACGCGGTGAACGACTATCTGCCCAACCGACGGGTAATGACCCGCGCGACCATTCTGGGCGAGAAGCCCTTCTTCCGCGCGGCGGCCTGACCGCTTCTAGTCGTCGTCCATTCCCATGCCGCCATTGTGGCCCATCCCCATCCCCATCTCCATGCCCATCCCAGGGTGGCCCATCAGGCTCGGCAGAGCGCCGAACGTCCGTCGCTGGTCGGCGTTCATAACAGCATAGAGCGCCCGGAGGGCGCCGGCGTGGCGTTGGAAATGCTCGCGCATCCGACCCATGTGCTCGTCCATCATGCGCGCCATCGTGTCTAGCCGCTGGGGCGTGGTCATCGCGCCCATGGCCTGATGATCTCGCATCATGCCCTCGGACGGCTGACCCTCATCCATGCGGGCAGGCTTCATGGTGTCGGCCAGAGCGGCGTAGGCGGCCTCCTGCTCGGGCGAATGTTCAGCGCGTCGTGAATCGCCTTCACGCGCATGGCCTCCCGCATTCCATGGTGCTCCATCGTGCCGTCGCGGCCCATTTCATGACTTGGGGGCGGAGACGGCATTTGCGCATGCGCCAAGGTGGGGAGGCCTAGAGCGGCGACGACGGCCAGGGCCGATATGCTGTTGATTTTCATGGTCATGTTCTGAACGATGAATTGGTTATGGCGGACCAGGGACATTTTATTTTCGGCGTTTTGCGCCCAGTAGCGCTCTTGCGCCGCTCCGCCGCTCCATCGCACCATGGGGCAGGCTAGATGACCGCGAGATGACCGCGCCGATCTCGATCAAGAACGGGGACCACAATGCGATCGACTTGCCTGGCCGGCCTTGCGCTGGCGCTCATTCCCGCCGTCGTTTCGGCTCAGGCGGCATCCTCGCCGCCCAGGCCAGACCGGATTGCTTTCCGCGCGCTCTGCGAGGAGCTGGTGGAGACCAACACCACCCTTTCTTCCGGCAGTTGCACCGCGGCGGCCGGCAGAATGGCGGACCGGCGGAAGGCGGCTGGCTTCGCCGACGCCGATCTGTATCCGTTCGCCGCGCCGGGACATCCCGCCGAGGGTGGACTGGTGGCGGTGCTGACCAATCCGGGCGGCCACTCCTCGCGGCCCAGCAAGGACAACGCCATCTATCATCTGGCCGGCGGCCTTGTGCGCATCAGCCAGTATGACTTCCCGCTGGAATACGCCGACGCCAAAGCTGCGGCGGTGGTCGAGACCGAAGCCGGCTACAACGGCATGCTGCACACCACCTGCGCCTCCACCATGCTGGACGGCGGCCACGCTGCCAACGCCCTGCCGCAGAGGGCGCGGGCCAATATCTACTGCCGCATCTTCCCCGGGACCACGGCGGAACAGGTGCGCGACAAGCTGGAAGAGCTGATCGCCGACCCGAAGGTCAAGGTGGCCATCCTGGACGCCCGCAGTGAGGTCACCAAGACGCCCCCACCCCTGACTCCCCAGATCATGAAGCCTATTGACATCATGGCCGCGAAGATAGGGCCGGGTGTTCCGATCATCCCGGTGCTGACCGCCGGCGCCACCGACCGCGCGTTCCTGTCGCCGGCCGGCATTCCCACCTATGGCGTGTCCGGAATATTCGGCGACCCGGACGGTAACGGCGTCCACGGTTTGAACGAGCGCATCCGTGGCAAGTTGCTCTACGACGGCAGGGACTTCCTCTGCGGACTGGTCAAGGTCTACTCGATGCAGTCCTAAGCACTCGAATATCCCTGGTCGGATGCTGCTGTGGCGCGATGGCGGCGGCTGCTATCACCGGCTATGGGCAAATTACGCGACGCGGCGCGCGGGCGCGCGCGCAAAAAGATCATGGAGGCGGCCCGGAAAGAGTTCGCCGCCCTGGGCTTCGCCGGCGCGCGCACCGAGTCGATCGCCCGCCGCGCCGGTCTCTCCAATCAACTGCTCTACCACTACTTCGCCAGCAAAGTAGGTGTTGTTCGAGGAGATTCTCCAGAGCAAGTATGAACAACACCGCGCGGCCGTGACCGACCACGAAGGTCCTGGCGCGCTGTTCGTTCAGCGATCCCGGGGCGGCCCATACGGATCCGGTCTGGATGCTGTTCCTGACCTGGGAAGCGGCCACTCCGATACACCAAGGTTCGACATCGCTGCCAGGCGCGGCGCTGGCCCTTGGAAGGGCCGCTATTCGGCTTTGGCCAGCCTCGGTTTCGCGCCGGTGATCAAAGGCGATGCAGATGCGTGCGGCGCGCCGGCGCTTTGGCTCAGGCCCGCAGGCGCCGAACACG
>JAYVYH010000230.1:0-5442 GCA_043784385.1 Caulobacteraceae bacterium
GTAGCCGGCCCGGCGGGTCCAGGCGGCGCCCACCTCGAAGCCGGTGGCGAAGATGGTGCAGTCGACTTCGTATTCGACGCCGTAAGAGCGGTCTGTTCGTCTTATCGGCGAGGTCAGCGGGGAAGTGGATAGCGTTCGATCGGGACCTTGCGCAACACATCGACCGCCCTGCGCGCAATCGTCCAATCAGGTTCTCCGGCCAGCCCAAGCCAAGAGACGTGCGTCGGTTCCAGATAGCCGTGTTCGCGCGCCAGTCTCGCCAACTCTGGGCTGAGACATTCATCAATCAGATGCTTCACTACGCCGGCGGCAGATCGTCGATGGACAGGGTCCTGGACATCGCCGGCGGTCCTCTACGCCACGCCGGCTTGATCGGCGGGCGACCCCGGCGAGGATAGGCCGTTGCATACACAGTTGCCAATTTGACCTGATCGACACTCAGCCGCGGATAGGCGGCGGCAAGCGCTTCAGCCGTGTCGCCGTTGGTCATCATGTCCGCGATGTCATGGACGGGAATCCGCGTACCGGTGAAGCATGGGACGCCGCCCATGATCGCGGGATCGCTTTTCACCATGGCCCTGGCCAGGTCGAGTTGATGCAGCCCTTCGTCGATGTCGGCCGCGATCGGCTCAACCGCCACCGTCACCGCGTCTTCCTGGAAGGCGTTGGTTGTCGGCTCGGCCAGGACACGGCCGATGATACGGCGGCGGGCGTCAAGCGTAAGGGTGTCGGCGGTCAGATGGGCAAGGCGCAGGCCCACCAAGGCCCGTCCGGAGATCATCCGCGCTCCAACTCGGGTTTCCACCCATCCGGAAAGTAGGCCGGCGTCGATGATCCGATGCACTTGCTTGAGCGGAACGCGTGTCACTGACGCGGCTTCGTTCGCGGTGAGGACTTCGATTGGTACGGACATGACCACTTATAAAATCTTCCAGAGCTCTGGAAACAATATAGAGCCTGCTGATCGCCCGTCGCCAACCGCAATAGCCTGCCCCTACCGGTAGTCCCCGCCTCGCGCCATCCAGCAGAACGCTGACGACTCTTGGTAAGCATTTCCCCGTACATCCAGCGACTTCAGAACCTCTTTTTGATTGCTTGCGCACCGCAGCGGGCGCCAAACTCAGGAAAGAGCGGCGGACCAAGAGACCTCCAAGCCGCCCCGTCCAAAAGAGGGAGAAACCGCGATGCATGTGGGAATGGCTCTGATCTTCCAAGGCCGCCGCGACGGGGTCGACGATCGCGCCGTATGGGCCAACGAACTGCGGCTGGGCGACCTGGCCGAGCCGCTCGGTTTCGAGTCGATCTAGGGCGTCGAGCACCATTTCACGGACTACACCATGTGCCCCGACGTGCTGCAGTATCTGAGCTACTTCGCGGGGCGGACCAAGACGGTGAAGCTGGGTTCGATGGTGGTGGTGCTGCCCTGGCATGATCCGATGCGGGTGGCTGAACAGGTGTCGATGCTCGACCATATGTCGGATGGTCGCTTTATCCTGGGCCTGGAACGGGGCCTCGGCCGGGTGGAATTCGAGGGCTTCGGGCGCAACCAGGAAGACAGTCGCGAATATTTCACCGAGGCGGCCCAGATGCTGCTGGCCGGCCTGGAAAGCGGAACTTGCGAGTTCGACGGCCGGCTGGTCAAGCATCTTCAGCTTCGCCGAGATGGACTACGCCTATGCGGAGCAGAATATTCGAACGTTCGCGGGCCAGGTGATGCTGGAGCTGAAAGCCTATCGGCGCAAGGTGGCGCTGGCGGCGGAGTAGACGCGGGCGTCGTCCACGGCATCACCGCGATCCCCACATGAAGCGTCGCTCAACTGGTGTTATACATTACTAGCACACATGATCGTTCTGGTTTACAAGGCGCGCTCGCCTTGGTGGATCAAAGAGCGAAAGGTTCGGTTGATGAGGACGGTGGAGGGGCCCGCGTCTACACGGGGTGAGGACGCCCGTTTGCGCGCAAGAGTCGCGGGCGCGCTTTGGCTGGTGGTTATTGTCACCGGTATCTTTTCGGAAATGTTCGTCCGCTCGAACATGTTGGTGCGAAATGATGGGGCCGCGACATCGGCGCTTATCCTCCAGCACCAATCATTGTTTCGGCTAGGGGTAGTGTCCGACATCACGGCTACGGCATGCTATCTGGCGGTGGTGGCCATACTCCATGGCCTCCTCAAGCCAGCGGGACGTACGCTTTCAACGGTGGCGGCGGCTTTTGGCATGGCCGGCAGCGCCATAGCCGGACTGAACATACTCTCTTCATTCGCGCCGCTCGTCATCTTGACGAACGCCGAGCACCTTGCGGGCTTCACATTGCAACAGCTGCAAAGCCTGGTCCTGCTTCAGGTGAAGCTCTATGGCTTTGGGACCGACATAAGCTTGATCTTCTTCTCGGGCGTTTACCTCATTCTAGTGGGCATCCTGGTCTTCAGGTCGAGATTTCTGCCGAGGATGCTGGGAGCGATGCTAGCCTTTGCGGGCGCTTGCTATCTGGCTGGTAGCGTCTCGAATTTCCTCGATCCTGAACTGGCGCACGCGTTTGGCTCTTTGATCTATTTACCGGGCGGCATCGCCGAGGGATCCATGACGATCTGGCTGATCGCTCGGGGCGTGGATCCCCGAAAGTGGGGAACGAGCGCCGCCGGTCCGTTTCCGCGCTGACTGAACGCGGGCGCCCCGCTTCCACTGAACGCCCACTGTCGCTCATCAGGTGACATCGCGCAAAGACGTCGCGATCTCCGCCAAGCCTTGTTTGGCGACGTCGCGGCGGCCTAGCGCCCCGGCGACCGGCATGCCCTATGCATACCAAGAATCGCGATTGTCTTGAATTGCGGGACGTCGACACTGGATGGAGGGACGCGGATGGGTAGATTTGCGGCGTTGGTCACCTGCGTGGCTGTCGGCTTCCTGTTGTTCTACGCCAACGCCCGCACGCCGGCGACAAAGCCCGCTTCGGCGCCGGCGGATCAGTTCGCGGCCGGTCGCGCACTGCCGGACATCGCCGTCATGGCCCAGGTTCCCCACCCGATGGGTTCGGCCGCCAACGCGCGGGTGCGCGACTACCTGATCGGGCGGATGACCGGCCTGGGGCTGTCGCCGCGCATCCAGCGCGGCCAGGGCGATTTCCAGCGCGTCTTTGGGGGAAAGGCCTACATCGGTGGCGGCGATGTCGAGAACCTCGTCGGCGTGCTGCCGGGGCGTGACCAGCGCCTGCCGGCCCTGACCCTGATGGCCCACTACGACAGCGTGCCGGGCTCGCCCGGCGCGGCGGACGACATCACCGGCGTCGCCTCGGTGCTGGAGGTCGTGCGCGCCATCAGGGCCAAAGGCGTTCCGGCGCGCGACGTGATGGTGGTGTTCACCGATGGCGAGGAGGCGGGGTTGCTGGGCGCCACGGTGTTCTTCCGCGACGACCCGATGGCGCGCCATGTGGGCTTCATCATTAACCTCGAGGCGCGCGGCGGCGGCGGGCGGGCGACGATGTTCGAAACCGGCCAGGACAACGGCGGCGCCATCGACCTCTATCGCCGCACCGCGATGCGGCCGGCGGCCAATTCCCTGACGGTGTTTCTGTACAAACACCTGCCCAACGACACCGACTACACGGCGCCAAAGGCCAAGGGGATCGCCGGCCTGAACTACGCGTTTATCGGCCGCCAGTTCGACTATCATTCGCCAAGCTCCACGGTGGCCGCGCTCGACCAGGGTTCGGTGCAGCATATCGGCGAGCAGGTGCTGGGCACGGCGCGGGCGTTGGCCTTCGCCTCGGCCCTGCCAGCCCGGACGCCGGACGTGGTCTATGGTCAGATCGTCGGCGACCTGACCGTGGCCTATCCGGCCTGGGGCGGCTGGATTCTGCTCGCGGGGATCGCCGGGCTGATGGCCGTCGCAGTGTGGCGCAACCAGGAGAGCGGACGGGTCTCGTGGTGGGATGTGGCGGGCGGCTCCGGCGCTGGGCTGCTGTTGCTGGTTGGGGGTGCGGCGGCGCTGAATCTGACGCGGCACGCCACCGGCTATGGTTCCGGCTGGATGACGGGCCGGCCGCTACTGGCGCGCTTCCCCGCCTTTGAAGTGGCCATGGTGCTGGCGGGATTGGGCGTCTTGATGGTGATCGCGGCGGGCTTGGCGCGAGGCTGTGCCAGGATCGTCGGGGCGTTGCTAGCTCTGGCCATCGGACTGGCGTCGTCGGCGTTCGGCGGCTTCGACATGCCGGGCCTGGTCGAGGGCGCGCTGGCCGGCGGGTTGGCTCTGGTGCTGCTGGGCCGCCCGGTGAGTTTGTTCGGCGGCTGGATGGGCCTGCTGTCGGTCGGCTTTCTCGCCACCTTGGGCTTGCAGATCTGGGCGCCGACGATCGCCTTCACCATCGGTTGGCCTCTCGCGGCCGGGGCCGTCTGCGCGGTGCTGATCGGGTCAGGCGAGAAACGGCGCCCGGTGGAATGGGGCCTGGCCCTGGCCTTGATTGTCCTGAGCCTGGCTTGGCTTGGGAACCTCTTCCATGGCTTTCTTCAGGGACTGGACGTTCCGGAGCTACCGGCCTTGATCATCTGGTTGGCGGCGTTATGCCTTTGGCCACTGGTCTGGATTCGACCGGATCGCGCTACATTTGCGGCTCTCGCTCCGGGCGCGGCGATCCTGGCCTTGGGCCTGGGCGTTGCGCTATGGCTGAACCTCACCGACCCTTATTCGTCGCGCCATCCCCGGGCGGTCATGCCGCTATATGTGGTAGATCACGACAGCGGCCGATCCTGGCGGGTGAGCCCCCTCAAGCCTGATCCCTGGACCCGAGGCGTGCTGGGCGCCGATGGCGGCGCCGTGGCGGAACGGGCGATGCTGGGCTTCGAGGATAAGGTCTGGGCCGCGCCGGCCGTGAACGTGGCTGCCGCCGCGCCGGAGATTTCGGCCAGCCGGAACGCCGATGGTACGGTCAGTTTGCTCGCCCGGGCGTCCGCCGACACCAGCCTGGATCTTGTGTTGAAGATCGACTCACCGACCGCCTGGGTACGCCTGAATGGTCGTCCGGTGACTCTCCCGGCGCGGCCGGGTGGGGCGATCTTCGTCCGATGGTCGGCCGCGCCGGATGGTCTTGTCCTGGCGTTCAAACCCACCCGACCGGGCGCCTTGACCGTGAGCTATGCGGCCTACCGGGCTGGATGGCCGGCCACCGCCAAGCCCCTCCCGCCCCTGCCCGCCAACCTAATGCCATGGGACATGTTTGGATCGACCGTGGCTGAGGGAACGACAATCGCGCGCTGGTAAGCTTTTCAGAACTGGGCGTTCAGGCGCGCGCCGCGAGGATCGAAGCTGTTCCGCGTTCGCGGTTGTAGGCGGGGCTTTCGACGAACTTATAGTCGAGGGTGACGTGCATGGCCTTGCGGACCGGAACGTCGTGATCGGTCTCAAGAGTCCCCTTGGTTCCAGGGTGGGGAAGTTTGCCATCGCCCACCA
>JAYVYH010000231.1:0-4179 GCA_043784385.1 Caulobacteraceae bacterium
GCATACGTGCGCGCTTTGGGGAGGTCCGCACCTTTGGTGGGTGAGCGTGGCGTCTCAGGACGCGGGGTCGGCGTAGCCTTCGATCCTGACGAACCCATAGCCCCTGGCCAGCGCTTCTCTCTCGTCCTGGGCGCCGGCCGTCAGCCGCGTTCGTCCCGTGGCCGGGTCGCGAAACAGTTTGAGAGCCAGGGTCCCCGGACGCGGATCAGGCCAGATGAAACCCTGGCCCGCCTCGAACACATAGCCGGCCGCCAGGGCGTCCCGCTCGCTCTGGATCGAGGCCAGGGTTTCGCGCAGGTCACGGGTCTCGTTCCAATAGAGTTTGAGCGGCAGGGTGCCGGGTGACGGGACGGTGAGCACCAGGGCCTGGCCGCGCAGCCGAAGGTAGCCGGCCCCTAGAGCCTCGGTGACGCTGCCGCCGGTCGCCAGGCTCAGGCGATCGCCGGTGGTGGGCTTTTCAAAGATATCGAGCGGTGTTTCCGGATCGATCGGCATTGGAGCCGCCGCGACGGCGCTCGGCGCGGCGGGCGTGGCCTCGCAATCGTCATAGGCGCGGGTGTAGCGGATCGTGCCGCCTTCGAAGGCTTGGCGGGACCCGTCGGGGATGTTCTCGGCTTCCCCGATCGGCAGGCCCAGCCAGCCGCTGGTCCCGCCGAACTGGACAAACAAGCGATAGGAGCAACCCCAGACTGCATAGGCCTGCCCGGCGCGGGGTCCCGAGACATGCAGGATGATTTCGCCGTTCAGGCCGAACACTGCGGCGCGCGCGGCCGATCCCCGGGGCGATGTCGAGGTGGCCATCTCTCTTTGCGTGGGGCAACCCAGGCGGCCGGCCTCGCCCCCCATGTCCCGCCAGGCTCCGCCTACCGGTTCGCTCAAACCGCCTCCGCAGTCGGCGCCGCCGCTCTGGGCCAAGGCGGCGGCTGGCGCGGGCTGCGCGCTAGCAGGGCCTGAAGTGGTCAGGATGCACGCGAGAAGCACCGCGGCCAGGGCGGTCCGGGTCCAGGCTTTGTCGATCATCGGCATGGGCGCACCTCGCGTGGGGGCGCGGGTCGCGCCGGGGCTTTAGCTCGGATCCAAATGACCTTTACCGCGATACGCCCGCCAGCCATCGACCTCAACGCCCAGGATGCGTATGATTGTGGATCACCGATGCGCGCGCGAGACCTATCGCGGGCGTTCTGGTCGTTTGTCGTATTCGAGGAGCCGCATGGCGAAAGAAGAATTACTGGAACTGCCGGGCACGGTCAGCGAACTTCTGCCCAACGCCACCTTCAGGGTGACGCTAGAGAACGCTCACGAAATTATCGCGCACACCGCCGGCAAAATGCGCAAGAATCGCATCCGGGTTCTGGCCGGCGACAAGGTGCTGGTCGAAATGACCCCGTACGACCTTTCCAAGGGACGCATCACCTATCGTTTCAAGTAGGTCCAGGGCCGGAATGCAATTGCTGAGAAACCGCAAGGCCGTGGTCCTCGTGGGCATGGGCTTGGCGCTTACGGCTGGTTTGGGGATTGCCCTGTTTCTGATCGGGCGAGACCATGGCCCAGCCGAGCCTCCGCCCGCGTCTCAGGGTGGGCTAGTGGTTCAAACCGGGCGCGATGACGACGTCAAGCTGGATGCCCGTCGGCCGCTGCGATGTTTTGTCAATGGTCAATTGGTGGGTGAGTTGACCCTAAGCGACTGCGCCCACCGCAACGGCGTAGCCAGCGGTGCGCTTGATGTTGGGCTCGACCCCAGCGGCGCCCTGGCGGCGACCAATGGAGTCTCCAGTCAGATAACGCCGTTTCCACCTGATTCGGCCGATCCGGCTCAGAGCGCCGATCAAACGGCGGAGGCACCTGCCCTTGCTTCCGCCACACGGGTCGCCGGATGCTGGCGCTATGGCGAGGCCGAGTGGACGCGGCTGCCGGATGACATGGCGTTGTCGGCGTGCGTGAAGACCCTCTACAGCGGGATATGCATCCAGACCGGTCCGCCAGCCTATGGACGCTGGGGCGATCGCACGCTTCGCCTAGCCCAAGGCCGTATCGAGTTTTCTTCCGACAATCGCAATTTTCACACCTTGGTCGATCGCAACCCCGGTTGCCCGATCACGCCTTCAGGCTAGGTCATTTGCTCGACGGGGTGGCGGTGCTAGATTCCGACCATGCGTCTCAATGTGCTCCTTATGGCCCTGGCGGCCCCGATCCTTCTCTCGGCCTGCGCCCCCTCGCTCGAGGCGCCGATGAATCGAGGCGTGTGCTGGCATCTGGTCAAGGATGACTCCGGCAAGCCCAGGTTCAATCGCTTGGCCGACAAACAACCGGATCTCGAACACTGCGCGGCACAGCTGGAAATCATGCGTCTTCAGTTTCGATCCCTGGGGGTCAGCCAAGAGCAGGTCACAGGCGCCTATCAGGGTCAGTTCCTGTTTCTGCAACGCGAGGGCGTCTTCACCGCCCAGACCGTCGATGGCTATCGATACCCATTCATGGTCCGCACCGGAGACGGTCGTCTGGCGGTGCCAGGGGCGATGCCCCGGCCCTGATGCCGGCGCGCCTATCTTGTGGGTAACTCGCATGAGGCGGAACAAACAAAGAACTTTTGCTTGATTCTCGCTGAAAGGCTGCTAGGGCTTTTAGTAGATTCCGGCGCGCGTGGTCGCCGGGCGTGCGTGAGAGAAGCAACATGGCAGGCAGCGTCAACAAGGTCATTCTGGTCGGCAACCTGGGCCGTGATCCAGAAATTCGATCGCTCGGTTCAGGCGACAGGGTCGCCAGCTTCAGTATCGCGACCTCGGAATCCTGGAGAGACAGGGCCTCCGGAGAAAAACGTGAAAAGACCGAATGGCATCGGATTTCGATATTCAACGACAACCTGGTCAAGATCGCCGAAAATTACCTGAAGAAGGGATCGAAGGTCTACATCGAGGGCGCGCTCCAGACCCGTAAATTCACCGACGCCGCCGGCATGGAGAAGACCGCGACCGAGATCGTCCTGCAGAAATTTCGCGGTGAACTGACCATGCTCGATGGCCGTGGAGACGGCGACGGCGCGCGGGAATCCGGCGGTGCCGGCGGCTATACGCCCGGGCCGCGCGCGGCGCCGTCCGGTCCCCGCGAATCCTTCAGCGCCGACATGGACGACGAAATCCCGTTCTAGCCCCGCCGGGTGGCGTCCGGGCTGGACGGATGCTAAAGAACCCGGACGGTATTTGTCCGATTCTGAAGCGCTGAACCCCCCATTTGACCGAAGAAATCACGCCGCCGGGCGACCCGCAGCGGGGCCATGTGACCCCGATCTCGATCGAGGACGAGGTCAAGAAGTCGTACCTCGATTACGCCATGAGCGTGATCGTGAGCCGTGCGCTTCCCGACCTGCGCGACGGCCTTAAACCGGTCCAGCGTCGTATTCTGTATTCGATGAACGAGCAGGGCCACACCCCTGATCGCAGCTATGTGAAGTCGGCGCGCGTGGTCGGCGACGTGATGGGAAAATATCACCCCCACGGTGACCTTTCGATCTACGACACCATGGTCAGGATGGCGCAGCCGTTCTCCATGAGTCTGTTGCTGATCGACGGGCAGGGCAATTTTGGCTCGGTGGACAATGATCCGCCGGCGGCCATGCGCTACACCGAAAGCCGACTGACCAAGGCCGCCATGGCGATCATGGCCGACCTCGACAAGGACACGGTCGATTTCAAGGAGAACTACGACGGCAAGGAACAGGAACCCGTCGTCCTGCCCTCGCGAATCCCCAACCTGCTGGTCAATGGCGCCGGCGGCATCGCCGTGGGCATGGCCACTAACATCCCGCCGCACAATCTTGGCGAAATCATCGACGCCTGTCTGGCTCTGATCGACCGCCCCGACCTGCCGCTCGATGAACTTCTGGATATCGTACCGGGTCCCGACTTTCCCACCGGCGGCGAGATCATCGGAAGGACCGGCGCCCGCCAGGCGCTGATGACCGGGCGTGGCTCGGTGGTGGTGCGCGGCGTGGCGACGATCGAGGAGATCCGCAAGGATCGCGAGGCGATCATCATCACCGCGATCCCGTTCCAGGTGAACAAGGCGGCCCTGGTCGCCCGGATCGCCGAGCTCGTGCATGAAAAGCGTGTCGAAGGCGTCAGCGACATGCGCGACGAGAGCGATCGCACGGGCATGCGCGTCGTGGTCGAGCTCAAGCGCGAC
>JAYVYH010000232.1:0-17949 GCA_043784385.1 Caulobacteraceae bacterium
CGTCCGCACATCGAGGAGCCGGCCTCACCGAAGGCCTCGACATGGGTCATCAAAACGCCTTGCGAAAGCTGATGCGGACGGTCCGTCCGATAGGGTCGAAGTAGGCGGCCTGATAGGCCAAGGGCGTCGCGCCAGCAGCGTCCCTGACCTGTACGCGTTCATCGAACAGGTTGGTCACCGAAAGCGTCACTCGCGAGCCGCGGAGCCACGGGTAGCGCCGGTCGAGGCCAGGAACGCTGTCGAGGTTGGCGAAAAGCCGGACGTCGAACCTGAGCACGGACGAGAAGATCAGATCCGAGGCCGGCAAACCACTGGCGTCGTGGACCGTCGTGGCGCTGAGCCAGTCGGCGCTCAGCCGGACCCCGACGCCACTGCGCGCGACACCAGCCTGGGCCTCGATCTCATGCCTCGGCTGGCCCCCGAAAGTGCTCGCCGGATCGCCGCCCAGCAGGTTCAAGCGGGGGCCGCCGGCGCGGACGAGCTGGTCGTCCTGAAAATACACCGTATGATGGACGGCCAGTTGTAGCCGCCCGCCCTCGAATGTAGACGCCGGGGGTCGGCCACCCGACGCGGAGTCCGCCCGGGGGGCCGGGGCCGGTCCGAAGGTCTGGATGTAGTCGAAGCCCCAGCGAAGGTCGCGCCTTTGCTCGGAGGCGAAATTAACCGGCCGATAATCGACCTGCGTGAGCAGTCCGGAGACGTCCTTGGTGAAGCGATCGGGGAAGGCCAGCTGCAGCCGGGTGGTGGCGGCCGGGAACACCTCGATCGGATTGCCAATGCGCGCGTCGGTGTAGTTGGCCGTCAGCGTCAGCCCGCGGCCCGGGAAGGGCTTCAGTTCGAGGCCGACGTTGAACAGGCGCCGGTCCTCGGCGGCCAGGCCGGCATTGCCGCCCAGGAGCCGGCGCACATCGATGGTCTGACCGGCCGTGAAATCCAGGATCGGCGAACGGTTGATCGTGTATAACGGATCACCCAGCTGCTGGACGCTCGGCGCCGCCTGCTCCTGCACGCCCGAGACGATCAACCGCGCGCCCTTGAAGGGGGTCCAGTTCAGGCCGCCACCGATGGTCCTTAGCGTCCCGAAACCCGAGATATTTTCGACGACGCCGTTAGCATTGAGCCAGAGTTCGCCCAGTCCGACCGGCGCATCGCCCCGCCGGGCGACGGGGACATCGAGGCTCGCCCGGAGGCTGAGATCGTGTCGAGCCACGCGGCTGGGAAGGGAGATGCCGTTTTGAATGCTCAGGGCGTCAAGCCAACTCTCGGCATCTCCCAATCGCAGGCTTGCGAATGCCGCGCCGGCCGGCACCCTGAGGAGCGGCCCGCTCGCGAGAAGCTGCAGATCCGCCACATCGAGCCGAGACTTTGCTTCTTCGGGCGCGCGCATCGTCAGGCCCACCAGCGGGGCAAACGGATTGAAGCCGCCAGAAAGCGCGTCGAGCCGCGCCTGCATCGGCGCCGGATCGATCCCACCGTCCTTACGCTGCCTCGTATCGCCGTGATCGTAGTAGGCGGTGAGATCGAATCGCCATTGCCCAAAATCGCGAACGAGGCCCCCGGCCAAGTGGCTGGTCCAGGCGTTCCTGACCCGCCGCAGCGGGCCAAGATTGGCCGCATAGCGATCGAGTTCGATGTCAGACCCAAACGGCGAGTACGGATCTCCGACGGGGACAATCAGGCGCACGCCGGCCAGTCCGTCGCGCCACTGGCTGCGCGACACAGTTGCGCCGGCGTCCAGGGTGGCGGAAAAGCCGGCGGACAGTGGCGCAGCGAGCGCCACGTTAGCAGACGCCTGCCGCGTCGCCGGTAGCAGACTCTCGAAGCCTCGGACATCTGTAGCGTTGGCGAAACCGGCGGTGGCGGCGAAGTCGGCGAGGGTGAGGGCCCTCCCCGTGACCGCGGCGGCGGGGACCCCGGCAATAGTGACCGGCCGGCCAGCCAGGGCGCTCAGGGCGGGATCGATCTCGCCTCCAGGTGGCGATGACAACACGTTCCCCACCACGTCGTAGGGTCGCCGTGCCGGGAACGCGATGAGACCGCGTTGCGCCTCGGTCAGGCCAGCGGTTTCCTGGTACCGGATATCGACATTGACCCGTTTGCCGCCGTGGACCCGGAACACGTCGAACTCGGCCTGCCCGCTGTGATCGCCACCCTCCGTGGGCTGACGACCCTGAACCTCGACGACTGTCTCGTGGAAGTGATGGCGCAGGACTACATTCACCACCCGTTGATCGGGAGCATAGCCGTACTTGAGCGCGGCCTCCTCCGGCAGGATATCGATCCGCTGGATCGCCTCGGTAGGGATGTCGCGGACCTCCTCCATGCCGGTGACTGGGCGTCCGTTCAGCAGCACGATGGCGTCTGCGGAGAGGCGACCCTTCTCGCTGCGGATCTGTGGGGCGAGTTCCGCCAGCAGTTCGGTCACGCTGCCGACGCCGTAGGCCTGGATCGTGGTCCGCCCTAGCTGGAGTTCAGGCTTGATGTCGCCGACCACCGCCCCGACCTGCCGACGGGTTTTGGTCACGACGATCTCGTCGATCGTTGTTTCGGCGTCGTTCGCCAGGGTGTCTAGGGCTTCGGACGACGCAGCCGGAATCGGAGCGGCGTTCGGCGTAACGACAGTCTGTGCTGCGGCGGCTTGTGGCGCGAGGAGGCTGACGAGTGCTATGAGACAGCCAAATGATGAGTCGGCCGCGCTGATGGCGCCGCTTTTCATGACTGGCGCCATCAGCCCTTGGCCCGGATGCGCGGGCAAGGTTCAGCGAAATCGGCTGAGCGCGGGGACAGCCGATACTCCCTATACCAATCGCAAAAGGCGGCGACTCCCACTGCGGGCGGCGTGTCGGGGCGGTAGCCTGTGAGAGCCTTTAGCAGTGAGACGTCGGCGAACGTGGCCGGGACGTCACCCGCCTGCATGGGCAGGTTGTTGCGCGTCGCACTAACGCCAAGAGCTTCCTCGATGCAGGTGATGAAGTCCAGCAATCGGGTGGGCGCCCCCGCTCCGATATTGACGACCCGCCATGGCGCGATGGAACTCAAGGAATCACCCGCGACGGCATGACCTAGCGCGGGCGGGAGCCTGGATAGGCGCTCGATCGCCTTCACTAGGTCCGCCACGAACGTGAAATCTCGTAGCATGTCGCCGCCGTTATAGACGTCTATCGGTCTTCCCGAGAGGATGGCGTCGACAAATTTGGACAACGCCATGTCCGGCCTACCCCAGGGGCCGTAGACTGTGAAAAATCGAAGAACCGTGGTGGGTATATTCCAGAGGTGACTGTAGGAATGGCTGAGCAACTCAGAACTTTTTTTGGTCGCGGCATAGATCGTCAGCGGCTCATCGACGCGGTCAGTTTCAACGAACGGAATTTTTACATTGGCCCCGTAGACCGAACTGGTCGATGCGACCATCAGATGGTCGACTCCGCAGGACCGCGCGACTTCAAGGACGTTGAACGTCCCCACGACATTGGCATCCACATATGACCGCGGGTTGTCGAGGCTGTAGCGGACGCCGGCCTGCGCCGCGAGGTGGATGATCATTTGCGGCTTGTGCGTCGCGCAGAGCGCGCGCAGCCCTTTAAAGTCCTCCAGCATCTGCACGGCCTCGACAAAGCCGCGGTGCGTCTTGAGGATCGCGTGACGGTCCCTCTTCAACCTCACGTCGTAGTAGGGCGTTAGGCCGTCCAGCCCGATCACGGTGTGGTCGAGCGCCAACAAACTTCGCGCCAGATGAAAGCCGATAAAGCCGGCGCTGCCGGTGACAAGAATGCGCATTCGTCCGAGCCCTAGGCGACCGCCGAGAGGCGGGTTGGCGTTGTCCGGACGGATCGCTGGGCGATTGCACCTGCTGTTGGTCTGCCGATGGAACTGTAGATGAGGCCAGCCTCGCGCATCGCCGAGGGGCTGAACACATTGCGCAGATCGACGACCACCCGGCCGCGCATCGTCTCGCGCAGCCAGTCAGGCGACAGGCCGCGGAACGAGTTCCATTCGGTGACTACCACTATGCCCTGGGCCCCCGTCACAGCGCCGGCGATGTCTTCAGCATATTCGACCGAATCAGGCAGCAGGGGCCGCGCTTGCTCGATGCCCGCTGGATCGAACGCGGTCACCGATGCGCCCTCCTCGATGAGGCGATGGACGATGCCGATCGAGGGCGCGTCACGCATGTCGTCGGTCTCGGGCTTGAAGGTCAGTCCCAGCACGGCGATGCGCAGACCCCGGACCGAACCGCCAAACGCGGCGATGATCCGGCCGGCCATGGCCGCCTTACGCGCGTCGTTGACGCTGACCACGGTCTCCACCAAGCGCGAGGGCGCCCCGGCGTCCTGGGCGATCCGCATCAGCGCCTGGGTATCCTTTGGAAAGCACGACCCGCCGAAGCCAGGGCCGGGGTGCAGAAACTTGCCGCCGATGCGGCGGTCGTAGCCCAGGCCCCTCGCGAGATCGTGCACGTCCGCGCCGAGCGATTCGCAGAGGTCGGCCATCTCGTTGATGAATGTGATCTTCATCGCCAGGAATGAGTTGGCGGCGTATTTGATCAGCTCCGCCGTTTCGAGGCCCGTGTACAGGATCGGCGTTTCGATCAGGTTGAGCGGGCGATACAATGTCCCGAGCACATCGCGAGCATGGGCGCTTTCCGTGCCGATAACGACGCGGTCCGGGCGCATGAAATCCTCGATTGCGCTGCCTTCGCGCAGAAATTCCGGATTGGATGCGACGTCGAGGGTCAGATCAGGCCGTAGCTCCGCCATCATCCGCTGAATCTGCCGACCCGTGCCGACCGGCACCGTCGATTTGGTGACGATCACCGCGGGGCCCTGCAGGGCGCGGGCGATCTGGCCCGCGGCCGAGTAGACGTAGCTGAGGTCGGCGTGGCCGTCCCCGCGACGCGATGGCGTGCCGACCGCCAGGAAGACGACCGAGGCGTCGGCGAGCGCCGACTCCAGGGTTGTCTCGAAACGCAGGCGTTCCGCCCGCACCCCCTCGGCGACGAGCGCATCCAGACCCGGCTCGTAGATCGGGATCAGGCCGGCGCGCAGTGCGGTGAACTTGGCCTTATCCACCTCCACCACGGTGACGTCCGCGCCCATACTGGCGAAGCAGGCGCCCGAGACCAGTCCGACGTAACCGCCACCGACTACCGTAATTCGCATGTGTGACTGTCCACTTCACTCAAACTCAAGAAGCCCGCCGCACCATCGCGACGCAGCCGGAAACTTTGGATGGACCCGTGATCCATATCGACGCCGCGGAACCCCGCCAGCGGAGCGCCGGTCGCTTCGAGAATGGCCAGGCGGATCATCCCGCCGTGCCCGACGGCCAGAACCGACCCGGCGGTCCCGCCGAGAACCGCCGAACCACGCACGAAAGCCAGCAGCCGGGCGCGGGCCTCGGCGAGGGTTTCGCCGCCGGGAAACCGCATCGCCTCGGGCGTCCGCTTCCACAGGCGAAGCTGCTCGGGCCATCGCGCCTTTACTTCGGCCTGGGTCAGTCCCTCCCAGTCGCCATAGGCCAGCTCCAGCAGTCGCCCGTCGACCTGCATACGCGACACGCCGAGCCGCTCGCCGATGATCTGCGCGGTCATCATCGCCCGCTGGGACGGGCTGGCCACGATTGCCGTCAGGCGTTCGCCGGACAGGCTTTCCGCGATGGCTTGAGCATCGGTTTCGCCCTCCGGCGAGATCGGCGGGTCGCTTCGTCCCTGATAACGGCCTGCCAGGTTCCAGGCGGTGCGCCCGTGGCGCGCGAAGAGCAGCGTGGGAAAGATGGTGGTCATGGCGCAGGTAACGAACCGAGGCGCTGGCGCCTGGGAGATGTCGGGCGCTCCATCTAGGCCGTCGCCGCTCTAAAGACAGCCGGACCGCGGGTGGTCCGAGCGTCCTGGCTGTCAAGACTGCCCAACAGGCTTGAATAGAGTCCCCTACGCAGCATCAGTTGCGCGTGGGTGCCGCGCTGGGCGACCCTTCCGCGCTCAAGCACCAGGATTTCATCGGCCTCGATCACGGTCTTGAGGCGATGGGCGATGACCAGCGACGCCCGGCTGGAGGTCAGACGTTGGATGGCGGCGATCAGCCTGCGTTCGGTGACCGCATCGAGGCTGCTGCTCGGCTCGTCCAGGATGACCAAGGGCGCATTGCTCAACATGGCCCGCGCGATGGAGATGCACTGGCGCTGGCCGCCGGACAGGGACTGGCCGCGTTCGCTGATCATGCAATCGTAGCCACCGGGCAGGCGCGCGATGATCTCGTCGATGCCGAGGTCCTTCGCCGCGCGAATGGCGTCGTCGCGGTGAGCGCTTTCTAGACCGTAGCAGATGTTCTCCCAGACGGTGGCCTGGAAGATCACCGGCTCCTGCAGCACGAGGGCCACATTGCGCCGCACGAAGCTGAGGGACAGGTCGCGCAGATCGCGCCCGTCGAGCCGCACATATCCTTCCGACGGATCGTAGAATCGCGAGATCAAGGCGGCGATGGTGCTCTTGCCGGCGCCGGTCGGCCCGACCAGAGCCACGGACTTCCCGGGCTCCAGACGGAAGGAAATGTCCGTCAGCACGGCCAAGCCCGGCTTGTAGCCGAAGCCGACGTTGTCAAACTCGACCAGTCCGTGACACTTGGCGGGCGAGAGCGCCGCCGGGGAGTCGACCACGGACGGAGCCTCGACCAAGTATTCCTCGATTCGCTCCATCGCTACCGAGGCGCGGCCGACGATGCGGGATGTCTTGGCGATGCGGCGGGTCGGAGCCGTCAAGGCCCGGAAATAGGCCATGAACACGAGCATTTCGCCCGCGGTGATCCGGCCGTCGATCACATGCATCGCCCCGTACCAGGCGATCAATCCAGTCGCCGCCGAGACGGCGACCGTCATCGTGGGAGAGAACTGCGACTGCAGGTCGTTAGCGTCGCGACCCGCATGGAAGATCTTCAGCGCGCCGGCCGCGAAACGACGGTCCTCGTGGCGTTCGCGACCATAGGCCTGGACCAGTTGAACATTGCCGAGAACCTCCTGCGCGACCCCCCAAAGATCGCCCTCGTGGCTGCGCACCCGCCTAAGCGCCCTGCGCAACGAGCTCGAGTAGATCCGGATGATCACGAACAGCACGGGGATGGCGCTGAGCACGACCAGCGCGTAGCGCCAGTCGACGGAGAGCATGATCACCGCCACACTGGTCATCACCAGGGCGTGCTGGATGAAGTCGCCGCCGACCGCGGTGATCAGATCCTGTAGCTTTTGCACGTCATCGCCCAGCCGCGACATCAGATCGCCGGCCCGGTGACGGCGATGGAAATCCAGCGACAACCGTTGAAGATGCGCGAACAGCTCTTGACGCAAGCCGAACACCATTCGCTGTCCGGCGTTCAGAAACAGGCGGCTACCGGCATAGTCGAGCAGGGCGTCGGCGAGACCGAGAGCCAGGGTTAGCAGGCAAAGGACCGCCAGCAGGCCGACCCGATGCGTCTGCACATCGGGCAGCAGACCCCCGAGAAAGCCCGGCAGTGGCTTGGCGTAGAGCACGTTGTCGATGATGTATTTCAGCGGCCAGGGTGTCAGGGTCAGCACGCCCGCACGCAGCGCCATCGTGGCGCTGCCGGCCCCGAGTGAGGGCCACTGCGGCTTCAGATGGCGCGTCCAGCGATAGCCGGCTGGCCGGATCGGCGTCGAGGCGGCTTCGGTCATGCCGCGCGCCTGACGTCGATCAGCCTCTGGCCTCGGTCCATGGCGCGCTCCACTGCCTGGAGCCAGCTGAAATCCGCAAGCGCCCGCTCCCGGGCGGCCAGGCCCATTGCGCGGCGGCGGGTCTCGTCGTCCAAAAGGTCCAGCAGACGGGCGCTGAAATCCGCCGTATCACCAGGGGTGAACAACAGCCCGGTCACCCCGTCTTCCACGAGCGCCGGCAGCTGGCCGATGCGCGTGGCGACGACGGGAACGCCTGCCGCCAGAGCCTCAACGACCTTCATCGGTGAGAAATAGAAGTCGCTAGTGGGCAGGTAGGGCGCCGTGCAGATGTCCATGGCCGCGAGGTATGCGGGAATATCGGCGTGCGGCGCGCGGCCGGCAAACACCACGTGGTCCTCGAGCCCGAGCGATGCGACCTTCGATCGCGCCGACGCCAGTTCGGGTCCCTCGCCCACGCACAGCAGGCGCGCATCGTCACGCCGCCGCGCCACGCCTTCAAAGGCGTCGATCAGGAAGTGGACGCCATGCCAGGGCTTGAAGCTGCCGACGAAGCCGATCACCGGCGCATCTCCGAAGCCAAACCGGGCGCGCACCGCCACGCCGCCGGCGCCAGGGTGGAATCGCGAGGTGTCGACGCCGTTGGGCAGAACCAGAATGTCGCGCTGCGGCACGCCGGTCGAACGGACATAGGCGGCCACCTCTTCCGACACCGCCACGATGGTGTTGGCGCCGTGGAACGAGGCCCGCTCGGTCGCGACCGCCACGGCCTTCAGAGCCAGGCCGCGAAAACGTTCCTGTTCGTGGACGAGCGGCGCGTTGACCTCGAGCAGGCGGGGAACGCCAAGCCTGGCCGCCAGGGCGGCGCCCTGGGCGTGAAACAAGGCATAGCGCTCGTAGATAAGGTCGGGCCGGAAGCCGATGGCGTCCAGAGCGTCCATCACCCGAGCGCTGAAGACCCGATCGTAAGCCAGCCGGCCGACCTCGCGCCGCGTGACGATATCGGCGAGGGCGGAGGGTGCTAGTCCGAGACGCGCGCATTCGGATAACAAGTCGGCCGCGTCGGCGTCCGGCGGCAATTCGATGACGGAGGCGGGCGGCGGAGCGTTGTCGGCGCCTAGATTGGCGCAGACCAGCGCGACCTCGTGTCCCAGGCCTGACAGCGCCGTCACGAACTCGCGCACATGGACCGACGCGCCCTTGTCGCCAAGCACCGGAATGCCGCGGTCGGGGTTGAGATAGAGGACTTTCATGGTCACGCCACCGTCTGGGCGGCGCCGCGGGCGTCGGCGATCGATCGAGCAGGGACCGCCGACCGCTCGTGGTCGTGGCCGCATGCGCAGGCATTCATCAGGTCTCGCAGCGTCTTGGTCGTCTCGTGGCAATCGAAGTCCTGCGCCAGGCGCGCCCTCGCGTTTCGGGCTAACCTGACCCCCAGGTCCGGATTGCCCAAGAGTTCGCGGATGGCCGCCGTCAACTGCATCGGCGACTCCGGCTCGACCAGCAGACCCGTGACGCCATGCTCGATGATTTCCGGAATCCCCGAGATCGATGTGGAGACGACCGGCACACCGATGGCCATCGCCTCGGCGATCACGTTCGGGATGCCGTCTCGGTCGCCATCGGCGATCACCCGCGGAGGCAGGGCGAACACGTCGGCCTCGCGATAGATCGCGATCAGCTTGGCATGAGTCATGGCGCCGGTGAGCGCCACCAGCCCGCTGAGGCCGCGCCGCTCGATGTCGGCTTCCAGGGTCGCGCGCAGAGGACCCTCGCCGACGATCATGCAGCGAAAACGGATACCGTCCTGATGCAGGGCCTGGCAGGCCGCGACGAGGTCGCCCAGGCCCTTCTTTGGGACAAGCCGGCCGACCGAGAGGATCAAGGGCGCGCCTCCCGCCTGCGCGGGCGCCGGCGTCGCGCGTTGGGCCAGTCGGCCAAGATCGATGCCGTGATAGACGAGGCGAACCTTGCCGCGGTCGCGTTCCGGAACCATGGCCCGCAGATAGTCGGCGTTGAACCCGGTACATGTTGTCACGAAAGCGGCCCCTCGTACATGCCGGCGGATCACGTGCGGTGCGGTCAGGTAAAGATCCTTGGCATGGGCGGTAAAGCTGTAGGGGATGCCGACCATCGCGCTGGCGAACCAAGCCACCTGGGTCGGGGCGTTGGCGAAGTGCCCGTGCAGGAGGGTCACGCCGGTTCGGACGCAATGGTCGGCGACGAAGCCGGCGCGCAGAAACTGCTTCCAGACGGCGAGGGGCCGGGTCGAGCGCATCGTCGCCCCCAGCCCCGCGGCCACCGCGCGGGCATAGCCCGCCGGCGAGTGGGCGATGCAGGCCGAGTGAGCCCTGACAAGGGCCACCGCCGCGGCCGGCCAGGCGTCCGGGAGATGGTTGAGCCGGGCCTGGATTTCCCGGACCATCGGGTGATGGGGCGGCGGCTCCGGCTGTAGCAGCGAGAACAGCTCCAGGTCAGCGCCGAGGCCTTCCATGACCGCGATCTCGTTTAGGATAAACGTCTCGGTGAGGCGCGGGTAGCGCTTCATCACATAGCCGATACGGGCCGACACGGTGGCCTTCATTGGGATGCCTGCAGACGTTGAGTTTCGGGTTGGGTAAGGTCGTCGAAGATCCTGCCCACGCAGGCGGCGCCATCGAGCTTGAGCGCATGCCGCCGGATCGGCGTCGTCACCCCGGCCAGGACGCTGTCGATAAGCTCGGCCAGGCGCCGATCAAGGTCGGCGCCTGGCTCAAGCGACCAGACCAATCCCAGCCTAGCGAACATCGCCGCCCTCATACGCTGTTCGGCCCGTGGAGCGGCGCGGGGTACGATGATGGCGGGCCTGCCGCTCGCCACGATTTCGACGCTGGTGTTGTATCCGCCCATGGCGACCACCAGGGCGGACTGTTGCAGCAGGGTCGGCAGATCGGCGGTCGAGGTGATGATCTCCACATCAGGGCGTCCACTGCTGAGATCATCCAGCGCCTGGCGCTGGACGGCCGACATCAGGGGGCCGGTGACGATCAGCGATCGCACGTCCGTCTCCTCAAGCAGCGCCAGCGCCTTGAGGTAGGCCTCCATGAGAAAGTAGCCGTCCTCGCCGCCCCCGGCCGTGACGAGCACGGTGCGAAACACGGTATCGACCCGCGGCTCGGCCTGAACGATCGGGCGGGAAACATAGCCGCAGTAGGTGAATTTGGCGGCCAGCTCGGGTGGCACGCCATAGCCCTCGGCGACATCGAACAACTCGCGGTCGCCATAGACCAGAATCCGGCCATAGAGAGTCTCCAGGAGCGGAATGATCGCCTGCTCCCGCCAGATCCTCCGCACTGTTTCCGGACAATCGAGAATATCGCGTAGACCGAGAACCACCGTCGTGTCGGGCAACTCCCGTTGGATGTAGGCGAGCGTCGACAGCAGTTCGCCGTTCATCCCCGCGGGGGCATGGTCGACCAGAAAGATATCGGGCCGCTCCTCGATGACCGCCCGCAGGATCAGGGCCTCGCGGTAGGCCTTGACCAAATTGAACGGCAGGGGCGAACTGCGGGGCGCATAGGTTTCGACGCCGATCTTGACCACCGGCTCAAGCGCGGTCACGTCAAGGCCCTGCGGCAGGTTCCAGTCGCCAATCACCGGCGATCCGGTCAGCAGCCGCACCGAAAACGAATCCTCCCGCGTCAGCAGGTGTTCAGCGATCGCCAGATTCCGCCGCAAATGGCCCAGGCCATAGGTGTCGTGCGAATAGAGGAAAACCTTTATAGAAGGACCAACCGTAGCCGCGGTGCGCCGTTCCGGCTCAACGCGACGCGTTCCGTCTTTCGGAGATAAGAGGCAACCGCTCACAGCGGACCTGATGCTGATGCCTTGCAAAGCCTTACCTCCGCCTACACGGCGACATGCGCCAAGTGGTCAGACGTCGCAGTGTTTCGAGACCCGCACGTTGATCGCCAAATTATTTGCGGTGTCGGCGCGGGCATCCGACACATGGGCGGCGGAGGCGCGGCCTTGAACGACAATGTTGCTTCGGACCTGACGCGCGTCTATCTGGAGAAGCGCGAGAGTCTGTTGCACTACTTCACCATGCGCCTCAATTCGCGGGCGGCGGCGGAAGACCTTGTCCAGGAAATGTATGTCCGGTTGGCGACGGCCGACGTAGGACCGATCGAACATCCGGTCGCATTTCTCTATCGGCTCGGCACGAACCTAATGCTCGACCGGGCGAGGCAACGTCGGCGCGCGGAGACGCGCGACGACGCTTGGCAGGATATCCGTCACGTCCGTATCGGCGGCGAGGATATCGACAATCACCCTCCCGCCGACCAAGTCGTCGCGGACCGTCAGCGTCTGGCGAAACTGCTTGCTGCTCTCGAAGACCTTCCGCCGCAACGGCGAACCGCGTTCCGGCTGCACAAGCTCGAGGGCTTGAGCCACGCGGCGACGGCCAAGGCGATGGGAATATCCCTTAGCGCCGTCGAGAAGCATATGAGCGCCGCGCTACGCCAGCTCGTGCCAGTTCTTCGCGAATGAGACGCAGAAAATTAATTTGTGGTGGGAGGTAGGGGACCGGGTGGAGCGCGACGTTGGAGCAATGGAGGGCGCTGAGGCGCGTCCCGACACGGACATGGGACTAATGGGTTGAACGCCACGAATCACATTGACGATCCGGGTTCGCTCGGCGACCAAGCAGCCGAATGGGTGGTGCGTGTCCAATCCGACGCGGCGACCGAGGCCGATTGGCAGGCCCTAGAAACGTGGCTAGAAGCCTCGGCGGTCCACCGTGGGGCCTTCGACGATGCCGAGCGCCTATGGTGGGAGTTCGGCGATCGGGCCGGCGATCTGCGCATCCTTTCGGAAGCGGCGAAGAAAGCCGTCGTGGTCGATCTCGGCGACTACCGGGCTCGGCGGCGGGCCGTTCGGCTGTGGGGATCGTGTGCGGCAATCGCAGCCAGCACGGCGTTGGCTCTTTTCATCGTGGCGCGGATGCAGCCATTCGGCCCGCCTGAGCGGGTCTATGTCACGAGCATCGGCGAACGTCGTCAGATCGTCCTCGCGGATGGCAGCGGGGTGGAATTAAATAGCGGTACACGCCTGATCGCCCGGGTCGATCATCGTCATCGACGCGCAACCCTCGACAAGGGCGAGGCGGTCTTCAATGTGGCCAAGGATCATGCCCATCCTTTCGTTGTCGCCGTCGGTGATCAGGACGTCACGGTCGTCGGGACCGAGTTTGACATTCTGCGCTACGGTGGCTTGATCTCGGTGACCGTCGACCGCGGCTGGGTGAAGGTTCAATCCGTGCGTGAAGATCGCGAGGCCGCCTTCCGGCTCGGCCCGGGTGACCAACTGAGGCATGTCGAAGGTGCGACGAGGTCTGATCTTTCGCACGTGACAGCTGCAGACGTGATCGCCTGGCGAAACGGATATGTCGTCTATGATGGTCGTTCGCTCGCCGAGATTGCGCGAGATTTGAATCGATACGTGAAGGTACCCATTCGCGCGCAGGGATCGACGGCGCAGATGCGATTTTCCGGGACCCTCAGAATCGACAATGAGAAATCCATAGTTCGTGCGCTGCAAGCGTTCCTGCCGATCTCGGCGGTTCGCACCGCAAACGAGATCGTGCTAGTGCCGCGCTAATCGAGATTAGCCGCGCGAGGTCGCGTTTGTACCGGGCAAGGCATGTCATAGGATCGGCCTTGCCGTTGGCGTTTGCGGCGACCATGCTTTTCTGCCTATGGTCAGTCGGCGCAAAAGCTGAAGAAGAGCGCTTCTACTTCAGGATCTCGGCACGTCCCCTTCCAGCGGCACTGGTCGCCTTCGCAATCCAGGCGAGGATGTCGCTATCTCTGAATGGCATAACTCAATGCCGGTCTACTCCAAAGGATTTGGCGGCCCACTTGAGCGCGCGCGAAGGACTGATCCGCCTTCTCGACGGCACAGGGTGCAATTTTCAATTCGTCGACTCTAACGCCGTGGTGGTTTTCGCGGCGCCCTCGGCGGGAGAGTCTAGTCCCCGCGCGCCACCCGCCAGAGTCCGCGCATCTCCTCCCACCCGTCTGGGGGAAGTTATCATCACGTCGGGACGCCGCCCCCAGTTGCTGGACAGGGCGCCGTATTCGGTCAGCGCCCTGAGCGCCGCTGATATGTCGTCAACTAACGCAGCCGATCTTGCCGGCCTTGCCGCCCAGGTTGGCGCGGTCACGCTCGCGGACCTTGGCCCGGGGCAGAGCAAGTTTTTTTTGCGCGGGCTCGCCGACAGTGGCGTATCAGGACGCACACAATCTACAGTCGGCCTCTACCTGGACGGCGCTCGTATCACCTACAACGCGCCCGACCCAGACCTGCGGTTGACGGATATCGACCGGGTCGAGGTCTTGCGCGGCCCTCAGGGCGCATTGTACGGTGGCGGATCGATCGGTGGCGTGTTCGAGATCGTCACCCGGCGCCCGGCGCTTGACCACTACGCAGCCGCGATCGACGTCGAGGCGTCCAAAACCATTGGCGACGCGTCAGGTCGCTCCGTGGACGGCGTCCTGAACCTGCCTCTGGCGCCGGACCGGCTGGGCTTACGCATCGTAGGCTACGATGAGGTGCAGGGCGGCTACCTTAACAACCCCCGTCTCGGCCTGACCAATGTGAACGATATGCACCGGCGGGGCTATCGCGCATCGCTGCGCTGGCAGGTCAACCCGGATTGGTCGGCGATCGTGAGCGCGGCTCGGCAGGATCTTCGCGCCTCCGATGGCCAATACGCCAACCCCGCCATCGGCGCCTACGCCCGCGACACTCCCCTCCGGGAGCCGCACGGCGATGATTTCACCTCGTTCGCCATCAATGTCTCGGGTCACGCGTCCTGGGGCGATCTCACCGTGACCTCGTCCGCGGTACGCCAAGCCCGAACCAGTCGCTTCGACGCCTCGCTGGCGCTGCCGTCCTTCACCGGCGCAAGAAGCGCTGTATCCAGCCCCTTCGACGAGGCCGACACCTCTGAAATCGTTGTCAATGAGGTTTCGGCAACCTCATTGGCGACCGGCAAAGTGCGATGGTTGGGTGGAATATTCCAGAGTCTGACGGAAAACGACTCGTTCTCCCTCCTAACGTCGAGCGTCGTTGGCTCGTCCTCGCCCACTACCGTCTTCAGCGAGCGACGGCGCGACAGCATCGGTGAATTGGCAGGTTATGGACAACTGTCTTATATGATCAAATCAAAGCTCACGCTGTCTATCGGCGGTCGCCTGTTCGGCTCATGGCTCTGGACGGAATCCTCGGTGCTACAACCCCTGACCGGTGGCCGAGCGAGATTTAACGGGAGGCTCGCCACCACCGGGTTTGCCCCCCAGGTAGTCCTTAGCTACGAGCCTCGTGACGATATCATCTTATATGCGCAAGGTTCCGAAGGTTATCGGTCTGGCGGTTTCAACACTGCCGGACTTCCCGAGCAGATCTATTCAGTGGGCGTCGGCCCTGAACCCTGGCGTCGCTACGGAGCCGACGAACTTTGGAATCTCGAGGCGGGCGCGAAGTTCACGTCGTTTCGTGGCATGGCGCGGGTTCGAACGGCCGCCTTCTACATGTTGTGGAGTAATATCCAGAGCGATCAGCTGCTCGCTAATGGCCTGCCCTATACAGCCAATGTAGGCGACGGCCGAGACGTCGGCGTTGAGACTGATCTCGACATCACGCCCGACAGCCACTGGCGTTTCCATTTAAACGCCGCAATCGCCAAGCCTGAAATTACCCATCCCAATCCAAGTTTCGTCGCCAATCCCCGGTTCGGCCTGTCCGGCGGCTGGAACTACTGGGCCGATCTCGACGCAAGTTACAGTCGCCGCTTGAGCCGATCCCTCACCCTTCAACTCGCCGGGCATTGTGGCTATATCGGAGGTGCCAACCTCACACTGGACGCCGCCACCGGCCAGGAGGACGTAACCCATGTCGCCATCGGCCAACTATCGGCCAAGCTGAGCCGCGGCAGTTGGACGGCCACCGTTTTCGTGACGGGGCCTCTGGTCGGGGGCTCCGATACCTTCGGTTTCGGCAATCCTTTCAGCTTCCGTTTGCTCGATCAGACGACGCCGACTCGCCCCACCACGGTAGGTCTGTCGCTGGGCGTCAGTATCCCATAGCCATAGAGATCGACCACAGCCTTGGGTGCTATGCAGGCATTGTGGCTAAGCCAGCGCTCCGCGAGAGGTTCGGCTCGCTTACGCCGGATAGAAAAGTCAGTATTCTGTTGATTATAGATTAGGTCTGCAAGCTGCCATCAAAGAGGCGAATGGTAGCGGGCCGATCACCAATTTGCACGACCCTTGGCGCACGTCAGACTGCGTCAATTGGAAGCCGTCCTTTGAGCCTGCGCACGCGAAGGTGGCCAGCGTCCGGGAGTGTCGTTCAGAAGGCGCGACAAGGGCCCACAATACTAACGTTCGACCCGCCCAAAGGGTCCGCAGGCAGCGCCTTTTGCGACGCTGCCGCAGCGGTAGCTCGCTCCTGGAATTGGCGCGCCGAGCCTACTTTCGGCGATAGATGTCGCAAAGCGTGTCGAGCACACGGATAGCGGCCGGATCCGCCAGCCGATAGTATATCGTCTGGGCTTCGCGGCGTGTCGCCACCAGGCCCTCGGCGCGCATCTTACCCAGATGCTGCGAGGCCGCCGACTGCGCCAGCTTGGCGTGTTCGGCGAGGTCACCGACCGAGGTTTCACCCTCGACAAGGCGGCACAGCAGTAACAGCCGTTGTTCGCTGGCCAGGAGCTTCAGCATCCGCGCGGCGGCGTGGGCGCTCTCTTGGAGTTCCGACACACCTTCTGAGGACGCAAGGGCAAGGACTTTGGACATGTGCGTATTCTATAATATGCGCACACGACATCAAGGGGTCAGCGCGCGCACCCGATGGGATGCCCGATCCTGGTTCATTTCTCGGCAGTCCGAGCGCTGAACTGGTCGAAGGCTTCAAGCGCCTGGGCGGCGTACATCACGCTCGGGCCCGCACCCATGTAGATCGCCATGCCCATCGTCTCCATCACCTCGTCCCGGGTTGCGCCGTGCTTTACGGCCGCCTCGGCATGAAAGGCGATGCAGCCGTCGCAGCGGGTCGCGACGGAAATGCCGAGCGCGATCAGCTCCTTGGTCTTGATCGATAAGGCTTTGGACTCCAGCGCGGCGCGGGCCAGTCCGCTGAAGGCCGCCATAGTCTCCGGCGCACCGCCACGGAGAGGTTCAAGCGCCTGGACCAGGCTGTTGGCGACATTGGGCCAGTCGTGCGTCGCGGTCATGGGGTTATCCTTCCATTTCGAGAGAGTGCGTCGGCTTCAGAACCCCGTCATCGCGCAGGACCACGTAGATTGCCGGGATCACCAGCACGGTCAGCAAGGTTGACGACGCCAGGCCGAACAGCAGCGATATCGCCAGCCCCTGGAAGATGGGGTCGAACAGGATGACGCTGGCGCCGATCATAGCCGCCGCCGCGGTCAGGACGATCGGCTTGAAGCGGATCGCGCCCGCGTCCAGCAGCACCTCGCCCAGCGGCCGACCGTCGCCCTGGCTATGGCGAATAAAATCCACCAGCAGGATGGAATTGCGCACGATGATGCCGGCGAGCGCGATGAAGCCGATCATCGAGGTGGCCGTGAACGGGGCGTGGAACAGGATGTGACCGATCACGATGCCGACCAGGGTCAGCGGGATCGGGGTGAGGATCACCAGCGGCAGGCGGTAGCTTTTGAACTGGGCGACGACCAGGACGTAGATGCCAAGGATCGCCACGCCGAAGGCCGCGCCCATGTCGCGAAAGGTGACCCAGGTGATCTCCCATTCGCCGTCCCAGAGCACCGTTGGCCGGGCCTCGTCGGTCGGTTGTCCATTGAGCCGGATGTCGGGCTTGGGCAGGCTCTTCCAGTCGGTCTGCTTGATTGCCTTGTCGACCGCCAGCATGCCGTAGATCGGCGCCTCGTAGGACCCGGCCAGCTCGCCGAGCACCATGTCCACGTCGCGGCCGTCCCGCCGGAAGATGTGGGTCGATCCCGGCTCCTGCGTCGCCGTCACCACTTCGCCCAGGGATACCAGCCGTCCACCGGGAGCGCCTTGCGACTGGGCCACCGGCATGGCTGCCAAGCCTTCACCCCAGCTGCGCGCCGACTGCGGTAGGCGCACGGAGATTTCGAGAGGGTCGCGGCCCTCGCCTCGATCGGCGTAGCCGACGACCTGGCCGCCCAGCGCCGCGCCGATGGAGTCATAGACCTCATGGTCACTGACCTTCAGCGCCTCGAGG